>JANYIM010000141.1 GCA_025362055.1 Bacteroidota bacterium | reverse complement strand
CAAACAATAAAATATGTAAGGATAATATCTTTTTCATTCCAACAGTTAAATGATGAATGTTTCACTTCTAAATAAAGATATGCTGTAAAAGAGTGCGACGCCAATGAAACTGAGTAAAGATTTGGTGCCGGGCTAAAAAATAATTTGCACAAATCGAATCAATTGATTACTTTGTATTTCAAAGTGCTTTTATATGAATGAGCAACAACCTTTAGAAGACCTGCAGCACATCAAACGAATGATGGAGCGCAGCAGCCGTTTTATAAGCCTGAGTGGCTTAAGTGGTATTGCCGCTGGTGTTTGCGCATTGGCCGGAGCGTGGTTTGCCAACAATATTATTGTGGAAAGTGGCGGGCCTTCGGCTTACAGGGATATTGTTGTTCATACGATGGGTGTAGCTACATTGACTGATCTTATGGGCCATCGGCTTTTCCAGATCGCTGCATTTACTTTTGCAGCGGCATTTTGTCTTGCACTTTTATTTACCTATCTCCGTAGCAAAAAAAATAATATACCCATGTGGGGCTCTACTGCGCAGCGATTAATGATCAACGTTGCTGTGCCAATGGCTGCAGGAGGGATCTATTTATTTAAACAAATGCAGTTTGGAAATTATGGGCTAATAGCTCCCGGTTGCCTGATCTTCTACGGACTTGCATTGGTGAACGCAAGTAAATATACACTTGGAGAGATCAGGTACCTGGGTTATTGTCAATTGCTGCTGGGGATCATCAATTGCTGGTTTGTAGGGTATGGGCTTTATTTCTGGGCGATGGGCTTTGGCGTGCTTCATATTATTTACGGCATTGTAATGTGGTACCGGTATGAAAAAGGCAGTGGGCAATAGTAAAATAAAAATTCAATAATCAAAAAGTAAGCATCCTCCTCTCTTTAAAGAAAAGGGTTGGGTGAGGTAAGATGATAGAGAACTTAAATAAAATATTCGACAGCCGTATCCGCCTGGGCATCATGAGTGCCCTGATGGTGAATGCAGCAATAAATTTTAATGAACTTAAAGAGTTATTGAATATTACTGATGGTAACCTTGCCAGCCATTTGAAAACCCTTGAAGAAAATGATTTTGTAAAGATCCACAAAGGCTTTATCGGCAAAAAAACAAACACCACTTATTCAGTTACTAAGGCCGGGGAGAAAGCTTTTAAGACACATTTAACAGCTTTAGAAAAAATGATCGGTAGCATTAAATAAATTTTTTTATACTTTTACTTTGAAATACAAAGTACTTTTAAATGTATAAACAACTGGTACAAATACGCTCAGGACTATTGGTCTTCTTAACGCATAAGATGGCATTGCCATTTTTGCAAAAGATAAGGAAGCCTGAATTTTTTCCTTACTCGGCTGAGGACCTGCTAGGGTTTGCACCGGGTACATTGGGGCACGACCTGGTAAATTTCCTTCACAGGAAAGAGTTGCAATTGCTGCCTTATTATGCCAAGCATGATATCAAACATATTTTACTGCAATACGACACAACAGATGAAGGCGAAGTGTGCCTGCAATGTTTTATGTTGGGCAACAGGCATATCTCTTTCCCTGTTGCTGCCACGGTATTGTACGGGCTTATTACCATGCCCGAATATTGGAAAAGTTTTCGCAAGGCGTACCAGCGTGGAAGGAAAAGCATTCCGATAAATAATTGGCAATGGCACCTGGTCGTATCAGAACCAACCAAAGGACTCCGGGAAAAGATCAATAACTATAAAAAAAATAAATTCAATAACTATAAAAAAAATAAAT
Source organism: Bacteroidota bacterium (assembly GCA_025362055.1). Lineage (GTDB taxonomy): Bacteria > Bacteroidota > Bacteroidia > Chitinophagales > Chitinophagaceae > Ferruginibacter. The sequence continues at coordinate 6,180 of JANYIM010000141.1, read as the reverse complement.
TATGAAACAAGTATGGTTTAAAAAAACAAACTGGGCGTATGTTCCGATTAACGCTATGGGCGTGGTTATAACATTACTGGCGATCGCTTTTATGATCCCCGTTGTAATAGCAGCCGACCGGACTGCTCATTCTGTAACAGACGAGTTGTACGAAATTTTTGTGTATGCCACCTGCACAGCTTTTTGGTGGAAATGGGTGGCCGGGAAAACAAGCGAATGAATTCTTGCAGGTCACCTATCATGTAAGCATTGAATTTTTAAAAATCCAATCCCAATGCAACATATAAAATGGGCTTGCCCCTAAAGAATCCTTTCATTGGCCAACCCGCATCAAACTTTACAAAGTAACCCAATAAGGTACTCCTTGCACCAAAGCCATAGCCACCTGCAAAAGGGCCAACACCACCGGCTTTTACCTTAACGGTCACATTTCCACTTGTACTGGTGTAATTCATGGTTGGCCTTTTAATCCCATCGTAAGCACCGTTCCATGCAGTTCCCAGGTCGATGAACTGAACCAGCTGGAAATTACGTACAAAGGCATTGTTGATGGGTTTGTCAAATAGCGTAGTGAATACCGGCAACCTGAACTCACTGTTAAGCACAACCGCATTATTGCCGCTGGCAACATTCTGGATAAAACCTCTCATGTTCACCGTTAAGCTCTGGAATGCATAATTAACATCATTGGCAGGAGGATTATGAGTATTGAAATAACGGTCAGATCCATTGTCCTTTGTATTGCTGCCCAACATCAGCCATCCGTCTACACCACCGAGGTAGTAGATCAGTTTCTGGTTGCCCCAGCTAAAATCTCCTGCAGCCCTTCCAGCCCAGATGAAATTCCTGTAAATGGGATAATAATATCTTGCATCAAATCCAAAATTGAAAGTATTGGGCCCGTCTGTGGTCTGTATCTTATTTACCTGCCTGTTCCAGTCAATATATGCCTTGTAACGCAAGCCATTCCAGATATTCATCGAAGGATTCAATGAATTATCATACACATACTCCAAATGTGTAACTGAGTATAATGTCTTATCATCGGGGAGTGTTAAAGTATTTGTTACCTGCCCTGCTATGATCGGTTGCGCAGCATATACAAACCTGTCTGAGCGTATGCCGGTAGTTAAGCGCACCGCCCTGTTCTTATCAAAAGGATAAGCAATGTTGCCCTGGTAAAGATTAGTATAAAGCCTGCCTAAAAAATTTCCCTGGTCATCGCCGCCCTGTTGAACATTCCTGTAATAAGTACCGCCCCAGTCGATCCTTCTTTTATAATTCTGATAACTCATCAACCACTCATTATCTTTTAAGTTGGTAGATAATTTATAACCACCGGTTATTTTCACGTCTTCCATCAATTCGGATGTACCCAGGCGCACAAGGCCGTTCAGGGGTGTTCCGGAATTTAACATGATAGGGCCTCCACCTCCGCCATAAGCCTGGTAACGGTTTATCAAAACGGAATTGTTAAAACCAAGTGCGCCACTTTCAACATAAAATTTTGGCGGCTTATACCTGTATAGTTTGGCAGTTTTTAAAACATCATTCTTTTGCGGATCATCAACAGTGTATACCTTGCCTGCCTGGCTGCTGTCTTTCTTTTCATTTCCGAATTCCGACTGGAAAACATCGTCCTGTTTTTTTACAGAATCGGTTGGGTTTTTCAATGGTACAGGCCGCAGCTTTTTTTCAGCATTTACGTCTTTGTATTCCGACATGACTTTTTTCATGTACTCCGTTGGCTGTGCAGTAATATTCCTGCGGCGTAATGTGTTATCGTCGATCTTTAATTTATACAATACTTTTTCATCACTCTGCCTGGTAACTTCACTCACCTGGTTATTATCGCCTGCAATGCGGGTCTCACCCAAACTGCTTTGATAATTGGTTAATGGAAAAGTATAGGCCGAATCTTCTGAAACAGAAACAACAGCAATGGAATCAACATCCGTTTTCTTATATGCCTTTAATGTACTATCCACTTGTTTGGAAGAGGGGTTACGCAATATTTCATCCCCGATCAACACCAAGGTATCAAGGCCCGCAGCCTTGGTAGTAAAAAATCCTGCATAACGGTTGCCAACGCCGTTCTCATCACTTACAAATGTGAAGTGATTGCCATTGTATTGCATTGGGTAGCGTGCATTACCATATTTTAAATGAGATAACTGTGTGATCTGGTTCAACTCCGGCTTATCACCAAAATTGGTTATCAGGAAAACATTGTAATGATTATTGCTGGGCAAAGAAGTATCGCTGCCTTTTGTTGCAGGGCCGGGGCGGTTACTTGCAAATATGATCCCGGTCTTGTTTGGAAAAGCCACAAAGGATGCATCAATATCATCATACACATCATTGGTGATCTGTTTTACTTTTTCATTCTGAATATCCAACGTATAAATATCCGTATGTCCGTTCTTTACTGCGCTTAACAACAGGGTTTTACTGTCGGTCATATATTTCATATCCTGCACCTGGTCGAACTTTGCAGTAAGGTCCAGCTTGATCTGTTTTATGCGTGTAACAAGATCGTACACGAATAATTTTAATTTCCCTTCTTCTACATACATTACGGAGATCCTTGTCCCCTTTGGATCCCATGCCATGATGGGGTAGTTGGGATTGATCTCATTTTTATAACTGCGAACACCATATTTCAGCAAGGTCTTGTTTACATCTTCATCATTATAAATAACGCGCACCTGGCCTTTCCGGTATTGAGTTACTACATAAGAATTATTGCGTTTGATGGGATTTACATTAAAACGAAAATAATCTACCCGGTTATTGATATCAAAACCGTCAACATAATTTCCCTTGGGATATGGTTTTCTTTTGGTGATGTCTTTATAATAGCGATCCTCGTTGTAGTCCATAAAATCACTCAGCACTTCCTTGAATTTCTTTTTACAGACCTGCAGGCAGGCTTTATTTAAATTTTTGTAAACCGTAGCGAGGTAGAGGAGGTAAGTAACATTTTCTTTTTTGTACTGCGTTTCAATATAATACCAGAAAGCGTGGCCGGCTATCTCGGGCCTCCTGAAAGCAAATGCGTAAAAATTCTTGTAATCGCCACTGATGATCTCACTTTTGAGTTCATCATCTTTTTCGGTACTCCAGTTCTCGGCCAAATAAGAAATATAACCGTCGGTAAGCCATTTGGGAAGATCAAGCAGGGCCTGGTTGCCGGCGATCTCTCCGATATCATCTCCAAATAAACGGTTCTCGGTTAAAATTTCGGCGATGCCAGCTCTGATCTGATGCCGGAGTTTCTGGTGATCGGCGTCAAAATAGACCACCATTTTATTGTTCACTAATTTGGTAATGCCGCTGGTATTCTGCCAATCCACACCCAGCCCGATATTACTTTGCAGCATATCCGCATATTCATTGTACAATACAATATTGGCCCTTCTTTGTAAACTATATTCTGCGGCAGTTTCTATTTGCGGTAATTCCTTTTCAGCGCTTTGAGCAATGAATTTGGCCAGTTCTTCCCCGTTCTGATAAAAGTAAACATTGAAGTTCTTTGTCTGGTAATATTTCCACTTGAACTTTTTATACTGCACCCTGTTCTTCCCAAATTCCACGCTGTTCACCTGTGCCATAGCAAAATAAGAGCCGAGTAAAAGGAAACTGGAAATCAGGGATATTCTGCTGAACTTTGCCATACTTACAAATTGATATTAAGTATTAAAATTACTTTATTCGGATTAATCATTAAAAACAATTTAACTGCCTATAATGTTAAAAATAAAAGCCTTTGTTTTCAGCCCCATACAGGAAAATACGTATTTGTTATATAATGAGTTTAAACAATGCATCATTATTGACCCCGGCTGCTATTTCCCTGAAGAAAAAGATGAGCTAAAGGCCTTTATTACACAGAGTGCACTAAAGCCTCAAATGCTGCTCAATACGCATTGTCATCTTGATCATGTCTTTGGGAACAAATTCATTGCCGAAAACTATAACCTCACCCTCCAGATCCATGAAAAGGAAAAAGTCATGCTGGACATGGCCCCTGCATCAGGATTAATGTACAATATGCCCTTCGATAATTATACCGGGGACCTCATCTTTCTGAAAGATGCCGGAAAAATCGTTTTAGATGGGGATGAACTGGAAATTATTTTTGCCCCTGGCCATTCGCCCGGGCATATTTGTTTTTATTGCGAAAAACAAAATTTCATCATCAGCGGGGATGTATTATTTAACAGGAGTATCGGAAGAACTGATCTTCCGGGTGGTGACCATGATACGCTCTTAAAAAACATACGGGAAAAGTTATTTGTGTTGCCCGATGAAACCATTGTTTATAGCGGGCATGGACCAGTAACGACGATCGGGGAGGAGAAGTTGTACAATTCTTTTTTAAATTGACGCAAGATCATGTAGTATAACGTGATATATTTTAATGTCTTGTGCCCCCTACATCCGTTACATTCCATCCGCCGTAGTTTCCATCAGCTCCCTTTAGTGCTACTACTTCTACTTTAATATCAAAGCCCTTATTAAATTTTGCTGTGTGCAATAACGCATCTGCATTATCATCGCCTGTGGTTACTTTCCCTTTTACGCCCACAGCTAATTCAGTACTGGCGTACTTTCCGTTGACGCTTCCGTCTGCACCAAACTGGTAGCCTGCCTCTATATTTAGATCAATAGTTCCTTTGATAGATGCACCAGAACCACCTGCGCCATCGGCTCCAATTTTCTGACTTACGCCCATGCCTAACGTTACTCCTAATCTTGAATAATCGTCTTCTTTGTGTCTGCTGCTAATCGAAGTTCTATATACAAGCCCAACATCTGCCGGACCAACTTTTCCTATCGGTACTGTAATAGTGGTGCCGCTGCAATCCGATTTATAACCAAAACCTTTTATAGTGTAATCCCTTGAGGAAACCTTATTGTCGCAATAGTCGGGGGCGGTTTTTAGTTTTTTTAATTTTACATCTTTGGGATTGGGGCCGTTGGCAGGAATTTCTCTTACTTCTACTCTACATACAATTTCCAGATCGTGCAAGACATCAATATTTATACTCGCCTGCGCGCCTACCCATTTTGCATACATGGTTAAAACAGCGCCCCTGATATCTTGTTCTCGAATGCGGTTCATATACTCATTCCAATCGGGTTGATGCACTCTTTTTATAAATGGAGATGATGCACCAACATACCAATCGCTGGCAGAATTTAATTGTTCAATATATCTTTTCCATAGTAGGGAAATGGCCGCCAGATCGGCTTCTTTAGAGCCACGCATAGCAGGTTTCCATTTGCACTGAACCTGCTCCATGCATTGCTTTTGTTTTACCGGGTCGCTAAATTTGCAACTGGCAAGTTCTTTTAGATATGCCTTTAGCATATCACCATCTTTTGTAGCTACCGACAAAAGCAAAGGTTTCAATTCATCATCCCATTGTTTATAAACATAGCTTGCTCTTTTTTCAAAAGATTCATGAATGGTATGAAAGAGCTTGTAATATTTTTCATAGCTGTAAGGCGTTACCTGGTTGCCCTGATCGTCGGTATATGTAGGCGGAGCAAGCCTTGGAAGGGAATGCTGTTTTTCTGCAACATGATCTGCCTCCTTTTTTTGAGCATCTTTTATCATCTTATAAAAAGATGTGAGCTTTTGTCTAAAGGCCGGCAATTCATCAATACTTTGTGCAAATATTCCACCCATTGATGGATAGGAGGGCGGCTCATTATCTGCTGTTGGTGGTGGATCCTGGTTTCCTTCATCACCGTCCTTATTATCGAAAGTGTGGTCATCGCTGGGATTGGGTTCTTTGACGTTGCCCAGGTTATTCATTTGCTGATCGGTCGCTACGCTACCACAGATGTTTGCAAAATTATCTGATGGGCCAGGGCCTCCGCCACCAAAACCTTTTACTTCTTTTGTGAGGCATGTAAACAGCGCCTGTATATCGCCTTGTTTATAAGCGATCAGTGCCAGGCCTTCCATGGCACTTCCAAAATCAGGGTTGATCGCAAGCGCTTCATTAAAATATTTTTTTGCCTGGATAAAATCGCCGTAATAAGAAGTAGCCCAGGCAAGGTTTGTTTTGATGATGTAGAGCGAATCACTGAAAGAACATGCGTACTTAAAACATTGAATGGATTCAGGGTAACGTTTTTCGTTGCGAAGAATAACCCCAAGGTCAT
>JANYIM010000001.1 GCA_025362055.1 Bacteroidota bacterium | reverse complement strand
TCCATTAGTAATTTCCAGCGCATGGAACGGCTGAGGTGACTAAGTAAGGCCATGCACACTATGGGGATGATGAGCCAGTAATTAGCATAATTAAAAGCATTGTAGAATTCCTTTTTATCTTCCGGTGTCATTTCTTTTAATTGCCACCAGACCAAAAAGATACCTCCGCCCAAAAAAAGGATATATTGTAATATTGAAAATAACCGTCTATGCATTTCGGTTACAATTTACGGAGGTAAAACAGGAATTCAAAACCCCCATCCCATTAAGTGGCGTTATTCAAAGACGCCATGTTTGCTTTCATCTCTGCAAGATTAAATAGGTGGGGCGAAACGTAATGCAACCGTGTTTATTCTTTCAAAAGCATATTATCAATCAACCGCACATCGTTCACAAATGCTGCGATCAATGCAACCAACGGTGTTTTACCATCATTGTTCTCTATCGGTTCCAATGTTGCAGCATTGGCTATTTCAACATAATCCACTTTAAAACCTTCTGCTGTAAGGTACTGCCTTGCTCTTTCCTTAAGATCTTCCAAATAGCCGGTCTTCAATTCCTTTTTTATAAAGGATAAGGTTTCGGATATTTTAACGGCTTCTTTTCTTTCTGCTTCATTCAGCCGCATATTCCTGCTGCTCAGGGCGAGACCATCTTTTTCACGTAATGTAGGGCAGATGACAATTTCAGTTTTAAGGTGGGTAATGCTGATCATTTTTTGTAATACCAGGCATTGCTGGTAATCCTTTTGTCCAAGGTATAAACGGTTGGCATAAATGATCGTCAATAACCTGTGTACCGCCTGACAAACGCCCTGGAAATGGCCAGGCCGAAATTTACCTTCCAGTATGGTTTCTAAATAGCCCAGGTCATACTGCCTTTCGTTTTTTGTACCATCCGGGTACATTTCGTTCACATCAGGCAGGAAGAGTGCATCGCAACCCGCTTTTTCAAGCATATCTATATCAGTTGCTATGGTAGACGGATATTTCTCAAAATCCCTTTTGTCATTGAACTGTGTTGGGTTCACAAAGAGGCTGCTGACGGTGATATCATCCTTTTTTTTGGAAATGTTGATAAGGGAGATATGCCCAGGGTGCAATGCGCCCATGGTAGGCACAAAACCGATGGTTGATCCGGATTCCTTTTTTTTAGCAATAAAACGGGCAATACCAGCTGCTTTCTTAAATACGATCATTTTTAATGTATTAGGCTTCAAATGCTTGTGTAATCTCAATTTCTAAAAAAAAAGCGTACTTTTGCACTCCCTTTTAAAAATACTAAAAAGCAACTAACTCAAGCACAAATGTCAACAAAGAAAAGAATTTTATTCATTGCTAACGAAATGTCGCCTTACCTGGAGCTTACAGATTTTGCGGAGATCGTAAATAAGTTGGCAGTAAAGTCAAATGACAGCGGGATGGAAGTGCGGTGTATCATGCCTCGTTTTGGTGTGATCAATGAAAGAAGGCACCGGTTGCACGAAGTGGTTCGTTTATCGGGTATCAATGTTTCCATTGACGGTGATGATTATCCCCTGGTAATAAAAGTGGCTTCCCTTCCCAATGCAAGGTTACAAGTTTACTTTTTGGACAATGAAGATTATTTTAAAAGGAAATCCATTTTTCAAGATGAAAGTGAAAAATGGTTCGATGATAACGGCTTAAGAACGGTATTGTTCTGTAAAGGCGCTTTGGAAACAGTAAAAAAATTCGGCTGGCCTCCGGATATCATTCATTGCAGCGGCTGGATGACTGGCCTTATTCCCATGTTCATCAAAAATGCTTATAAAAAAGAGCCGGTTTTCAGCAATAGTAAAGTGTTATACACGATCGGTGAAACAACTTTCAAAGAAAAATTAGGCGCCGATTTTTTAAAACTGGCTACCATTAATGATCATGTAACCAAAAAAGAACTGGAACCTTTTAAGGATATTAATAACCTGGCAATGTTCAAAGGAGGCGCAAGCTTCGCTGATGCCATTAGTTTTGGTGCTGATAAAGTTGACAAAAAACTGGCAGATGAATTTGCAAAAGTGAAAGGCAAAAAAATATTGAAATATGATGCTGCAAGTGATTTAACAGACTATTTGCAATTGTATTCCGACCTTGCCAAGTAGAAAAACTAACACCATTCCATAAATTTATTATTGTGCAAAGACGTATTCTACCATCCGTAATTATTGGTTTTCTTCTCGTTTCTTTTTTTAACTGGGGTTGTAATAAACTCGATACAACAGACATTGGCGGTGATCTTTTACCTGCCGTTGATAATGTACATACATTCGCCGATACCTTTAGTATCATTACCACACAGGGGGTTTTTAATTCGGATAGTACTTTTGTAACAAGAACGGAAGACCATGTACTCGGAAAAACAAATGATCCCTTATTCGGGCAAACCACAGCAGGTATCTACTTTCAGTTGAAGCCCGCTTTCTTTCCTTACTATATCGGGGGCACCGGTGATACTTTAAATAATTACGGGACTGGATTGGATTCTGTAGTACTTTGTTTAAAGTATAAAGGTTTTTATGGAGACAGCTCTGTTCCATTGGCACTGCAGGTAAGGGAAATAGTCGATAATCAATTCCGGGATTCCGTCAACAGGCCCAATAATGTTAACTATCATCCGCTTGGGCTGGGACAAGTACTAGGCAGTACCACCGTAGATTTTACCCATTTAGGTGATACGGTTCATTATAC
>JANYIM010000309.1 GCA_025362055.1 Bacteroidota bacterium | reverse complement strand
AATAATAGGAGTAGCAAATCAAAAAGGAGGCGTTGGAAAAACAACTACTGCCATCAACCTGGCCGCCAGCTTAGCTGTACTGGAATACAGGACATTGTTGGTAGACGCAGACCCCCAGGCAAATAGCACCACGGGTACTGGCTTCGACCTTCATAATATCACACAAAGCCTGTACGATTGCATGGTCAATGAGGCACAGGCAAAAGACCTGATCCTGAAATCGGATATTCCCTTCCTCGACCTGCTACCATCACATATCGACTTGGTTGGTGCCGAGATAGAAATGATCAATTACCCCAACCGCGAAAGCGTACTCAAAAAAATACTGGAGCCGGTCAGGGATGAATATGATTTCATTGTAATCGATTGTTCTCCTTCTTTGGGATTGATAACGGTAAATGCACTTACGGCAGCGGATAGTGTGGTGGTACCCGTACAAACTGAATTTTTTGCACTGGAAGGGCTTGGTAAATTATTGAACACGATCAAGATCGTTCAGAACCGTTTGAATACCGAACTGAAAATTGAAGGTATCCTGATGACGATGTACGATGGCCGTCTGCGTTTATGCAACCAGGTTGTTAGTGAAGTACGCCGGCATTTTGAGGACATTGTCTTCAGCAGCATCATTCACCGCAATACCAGGTTAAGTGAAGCACCCAGTTTTGGCAAACCGGTTATCCTTTATGATGCGGATAGCAAGGGTGCTATCAACTATCTCAATCTTGCAAAGGAGATCTTGCAAAAAAACAATATGACCAAAATAAACCAGGAAGATAAGATACTTGAATAGTTTATAGTTGACCGTTTTCGGTCTTCTGTTTTCAGTTAGGAGTATGATAATTTCACCACTCTTTAAATTATTGAACTGCAAGAACAGAAAACACAAAACCTATATGACGACACCCAATAAAAAAGACGCTCTCGGAAAAGGTATACGAAGCTTATTACAGAACATAGATGCCGACTTGAAAAGTACTGCCGGGAATTTAAAGCCCGAGTTGGTAGAGCAATCCACTACCTCGATGCGCATTGCGCTCAGCCAGATAGAAGTGAATCCAAAGCAACCCCGCCGCGATTTTGATGAAGTAGCGTTGAGTGAATTGGCTTCGTCCATTAAAATGCATGATGTCATTCAGCCCCTCACTGTTTCCAAATTACCGAATGGAAGATACAGGCTCATCGCGGGTGAACGCCGATTCCGTGCTGCAAAGATCGCGGGCTTAACAGACCTGCCCGTATATGTTCGCCAGGCCAATGATGCACAGTTACTGGAATTATCTTTGCTCGAAAATTTACAAAGGGAAAACCTTAACGCCATTGAAATTGCATTAAGTTATAAACGCCTGATGGATGAACTGGATTATACACAAGAACAGGTAGCCGAAAGGATGGGCAAGGAAAGAAGCACCGTTGCCAATTACATTCGCTTGTTAAAACTTCCGCCCGATATTCAGGTTGCAGTTCGCAATGGCACAATCAGTATGGGGCATGCAAGGGCACTGATCAATGTGGACCTGGTAGATAAACAATTATATATTTTCAATGAAATAAAGAACAAGGGCCTTTCCGTACGCCAAACAGAAGAACTGGTAAGAAGAATATACAGCGCACGTGCTGTTAAAGTTGCTGTAAAATCCTCCCTCCCTCCTGCCTTTAAAAAGATTGAAGATAATTTAGCATCGAATTTCAATACCAGGGTAAAATTGAATCATAGCAAAAAGGGGAACGGAACCATTCTCTTTGAATACTATTCGCTTGAAGAGTTGAACGCTTTACTGGATAAATTGAATATTAAAGTAAGCTGATGCCCAGAGTTATTCCAACATTATTTTTTTTGACGCTGTTATTTTGCTGCAATGAATCCTTTGCGCAAAAGGCCGGTAAGGCAAAACCTGCAAAGAGCCATTTTTCTGCATTTGCAAAAATAGATACGTCAAAGAAATACAATCCCCGGATCGCCATTGTACGCTCTGCTATTTTACCCGGCTGGGGCCAGGCTACCAATAAAAAATACTGGAAGATCCCTATCGTGTACGCCGCCCTTGGCATCACTGCCGGTATCTTTTTTCATAACATAAAACAATTCAGGGAAGCAAACAATGCTTATGCCAATGCCATTGATGGCGATACAAGTAATGATAACCAGATCCCCGAACCCTATTTTGCTGTTAAGGACCAGCCCCAGCGAATAAAGACTTTCAGGAACCAGGTACGTCAGAATGTGGATTACTCTGCCTTATTTTTTATTCTTTTCTGGGGATTGAATGTGGTGGATGCAACAGTAGATGCACACCTGAAAACTTTTGATGTAAGTGATAACCTTAGCGTGGAGATAAGGCCGGGCTATAGCCCTCTTGCAAATACCAACGGGATAAGCCTGGTGCTGAACATCGGAAAAAATCATTCAAAACAATTAACTTCATTATCCTATTAAACTGCATTTTTAAATTCTCCGCAATGAAGATCGCACTGATCGGTTATGGAAAAATGGGTAAGACCATTGAAGAGATCGCATTACAGCGTGGCCATTCCATTGAATTAAAGATAGACATTGACAGTACTGCGTTATTCACAAAACAAAACCTGCAGCTTTGTGATGTAGCCATCGAGTTTACAGGTCCGCATAGTGCAAAAGAAAATATTTTAAAATGTTTCGATGCCGGAATACCCGTCGTTAGCGGTAGTACGGGCTGGCTGGATAACTGGCCCGAAGTAGCGAATGCCTGTTCAGCAAAGAACGGCAGTTTTTTATATGCAAGTAATTTTAGCGTGGGTGTCAATATCTTTTTTGAATTAAACAAAAAACTGGCGCAGTTAATGGAACAGCAGCCATCTTATGATGTAAGCATCGAAGAGACCCACCATAC
>JANYIM010000283.1 GCA_025362055.1 Bacteroidota bacterium | reverse complement strand
GCAGGCAGCAAAGAATATTTTTTTATGGCAGGGCGGTGGGTTTTTCAGAAAAGGACTGGAAGTGTATTTTACCTTCAGCATTGAAAAACTATGGACCAAAAAAATGATCCTTGAACGTTACCTCAATATTGCAGAAATGGGCCGTGGTATCTTTGGTGTACAGGCTGCAGCAAGAGCATATTTTAATAAAGACGCAAAAGACCTTACAAGACTGGAGGCTGCAGAGATCGCCGCCTGCCTGCCCAATCCCAAACGCTTATCTGTAAAGCCTTTGAGCGGATATGTGGCAGCACGTGCAAATGCCATCGTTACGCAAATGGGATTTTTGGAAGGGGATGAGGATATACAGGACCTTATCCATTAGCCGTGAGGCACCTTAAAGCGCATCAACCGCAGTGATCGCTTTTTGTAACCGCTCTTTATAATTCCCGCTTATATCTACCCAGCGGGTATTTTGATTGATCATGATATCCAGGTAATGCTTGTATAATTTTTTTCTTGACTCCAGGTCGGGATATTCCCGCAATTCATCTTTTACCCACGGAAGATCAACATTACAAAGCAGGTACAGATCGTATTGCCGCTCCACGATACGGTTCAATATCCAGTGGTGGCATTTTTCAAAGACATACTCGCACCATACTTTCATAACGTACATGTCCGTGTCTATAAATACAAGTTGGTAGTTAGTAGTTGGTAGTTGGTAGTTTGCGGATCGTTCGGCCAACTGCGAACGGTCAACAACCAACTCTTCACCAGCGATCTGCCCCTGCGCAATATCCAGCAAATTATTGTACGTATATTCCTTGCCGTTAGCCAATAAATATTCCCTGGCATATTCTTTTACCCAACCGGTCTTATAATGTACTGCCAATTGTTCACACAATGTGCTTTTACCCGTTGACTCTGGCCCGATTATGACGATCCTTTTAAGCATTTTTCTGTTTAACCTTCCAGGCAGGGTTTGTTTTCAATACTTTTTTATAAACCGGGCAGCTTGCAGCATGCGCCCCGGGCAAATATCCTGTACTTACTAAAAATTCATTTACTATTTCTCCGCCGGTAAAGCGAAAAGTAGTTTTGAATAACCGGGTCCATTCTTCCCTGCTCCTTGGATGATGGTGGTCCAGCCATTTTTTAAAAGAACCAAATTCTTTTTGCAATGAAAGAATGGTCTTTGCATTTTCAATGGCAGCATTCACCTTTAAACGGTTACGAATGATACCTGCATCACTCAACAAACGCAGCTCATCCTTCTTTTTATAAGCAGCTATTTTTTTAATGTCAAAACCATGATAGGCCTTTCTAAAATTTTCCTGCTTTTTTAAGATGGTCGTCCAGCTTAACCCCGCCTGGTTTATTTCAAGGATCAGCCGGCAAAACAATTCATTGTCGTTATGAATGGGAAATCCATATTGTTGATCATGATAGATCTTGTGAAGGGCCTTATCATCAGGCTTCATCCCATTAATGGCTTCGCAGTAACTCATTTGTTTTATTTAACGTTTATTATAACCCTTGTTCTTTTTAACCATTCCAGTAAACCAAATACTGCCATGATGAGTAACACCACATAGTAAACACTGGTGAACACATAATGTTTTATAAAGTATAAAGGAATGGATGCGATATTGGTAGCGATCCACCAATACCAGCTTTCTACTTTTTTCTTTGTCATCAGCCACATACCTGTAAAAGCTGTTGCTGATGCAAAAGCATCCGCCCAGGGAATGGCGCCCGGAGCAAAATCTTTTTTCAGGTAGGTGAGTACAAAAAAGATGACGATATAAAAGACCGCAAAGAAGGAAAGATGTACCAACCATTCTTTTTTAGAGGCGTTGGTGATATGCAGCAGGGGTTGATGTTCCCGGTCTTTCCTGGTCCATAACAGCCACCCGTAAATGCTCATCACGGTGTAATAAAAATTAACACTGGCTTCCCCCAACAAGCCCCCCTTAAAACTGATATAGATGTAAATAATGGTATTGATCAGGCCCGTTGGGTACACCCAGATATTCTCCAGCCGGGAAAACCAAACGCTGGCGATGCCCGTGAATACAGCAATATATTCCAGCCAGGTGGTACCCTTCATGCCGTCTATGAATTGCTGGTATATTTCGGAGAAGCCCATGTTCAAATAAATGAACCTTCAATTTATAACATTATCTTCAATTGGATTGTTGATATAAATAAAACAGAATGGGAAAGAAAATAAGCCTCATCATCATGACGGCCTTTTATATGCTTGCCGGCATTAATCATTTTCGCAACCCGGCGGTGTATTATACCATCATCCCGCCTTACCTGCCAAATCCGGTGTTAATTAATATAGTGAGCGGTATTGCAGAAATACTGCTGGGGCTATTGCTCATTTTTCCAAAAACAAGAAAGTGGGGCGCTTATGGTACGATCCTTTTACTGATCGCATTCATCCCTGCACATATTTGCATGATACAAAATGGCTGGTGCATGAGTAATGGATTTTGTTTACCAGCCTGGGCAACATGGGTAAGATTATTTCCCTTGCAATTTTTATTGATGTGGTGGGCATGGAGCAATCGTAAATAAAAAACCGTTAAGGTACCTGTAACCCCTAAAGTTGCCGGTACCTTAACGTGGCCCTTATTTTCGGTGCTCTTTTTATTGATCCACCTTGGTCTTTGAAGACGCATTGGCCTCTACGTCCACGCTTGTTTGTGCTTTTACCTTCGCTGCTTTATTGTTTGCTTTCTGAGCAGCAGCTTTTGTGCCTGTAATTGTTGCCTGTTTGATTTCAGAAGCATTATCTGTTACCATCGTCTTGGTTTGTTGTGCACCTGTTTTTAATTGCTTACCTGCATTTTGACTTGCTGATACATTGGCGTTCACATCAGACTGTACAGCAGTACTGCTGCTGCTTGCATTGGTTTGAACATCGGCATTTGTATTTGCAGCAACATTTACGCTGGTGTTTTTTGCTGCATCAGCGGTGCTTATTGTACTTTCTGCTGCCGTCTTCGCTGTTTTTGTTCCTGTAATGGCCTCTTGTTTTGTTTCAGCAACCTCGCCTTTTATGATCCCCTTGGTTTGCTGCGCATCTGTCTTTACCTGGCTACCCAGATTTTGACTTGCTGATACATTGGCATTCACATCAGATTGTACTGCAGTATTACTGTTTACAGTGTTCGCTGATACATTTTTTACAGATGCATCCGAATTGGTTTGAACATTCGCGTTTGTGTTTGCGGCAACATTTACACTCGTTTTTTTAGCAGCATCAGCCGTGCTTACCGTATTGGCTACCGCTGTCTTGGTTGCTGAACCTGTTTTAGCGGCAATAGACCTTGTTGCTTTTGCAGATTGCATTGCCGCATTTCTTGCCGCAGCTGTATTAACGGATGTATGAAGTGCAGCATGTGTTGTATGCCTTACACCCAGGTTTAATTGTGCTGACGCCGCCTGCATAGTTGCAAGGGCAATAAAAGTACCGGCGATTTTCATTAGTTGCAATTTCATAAATAAAGATTTTTTGGTTAAAAATAAAGGTGATGTGAAAATGAAATTCCAAAAACCATGCCATTAGTTAAAACAATAATTTATTCTGCAACCTCCCTGTATAATATTTTACTGTTCCATGACAATGGAATTTATTCAGATAGAAGTGATTAAGAAAAACGGAGGGTTATTAACCTGCAGATTGGTTAAAAAATTTTTTTCAATTCATTGATCATCACCAATGAACCAAATATCAACATCAATAACGCTACAATGGCACCGGCAATAAGATAACCCCGGGGATGTTTATAATCTTTCATGATGCGGCGCTGTGATGCAGCCAATAACATAATGCCCAGTGAAAAAGCGAGGATAAAACCATTGAATGCGCCTGCAAAGATCAACACTTTTACAGGCTTGCCAAATGCAGCAAACAATAATGCCGCACAAATGATGAATGCGATGATAAAATAATTTTTATTTTTTGTAACAAGGGGATGAAAGGACTGTGCAAAGGAAACGCAAGTAAAAGAAGCGCCTACAACCGATGTTACGGCTGCGGCCCAGATAACGATACCAAAGAATTTATAGCCAATATTTCCTGCGGCCAACTGAAACACGGATGCTGCAGGATTGCCTGCGTTGATCTTCAATCCCTGCATCACCACACCCAATGCGGCCAGAAATAATAATATGCGCATGATGGAAGCCACGCCAATTGCAGTTGCCGCACTTTTTGTTACCTGTTGCTGCTCTTCCTTTCCATTGATACCGGCATCGAGTAAACGATGTGCGCCCGCAAATGTGATGTAACCGCCTACCGTACCGCCCACAATGGTTACGATAGACATGAAATCAATATTATCGGGGATAAATGTTTTGTGTATCGCTTCTGCCAGAGGCGGATGTGAAATAACGGCAACGTATAGTGTCAGGCCGATCATGATGAAGCCAAGTATTTTTGCAAACCAGTCCATTGCTTTCCCCGCGTCTTTCACCAAAAAGATGAGGATGGCAATGCCAGCGCTGATCAATGCGCCTGTTATTACATCAATGCCAAATAATACATTCAAGCCTAAGCCACAGCCGGCAATATTACCGATATTAAAAACCATGCCGCCGGTAATTATTAAGATGGAAAGGAATGTGCCGAGGCCCGGCATCAGTTCATTGGCAATATCCTGCGCAGGCTTATTGGAAACCGTTATGATACGCCAGATATTTAATTGTGCAACCATATCCACAATGATGGAGACAAGGATCGCAAACCCGAAACTGGCAAATAGTTTAGACGTGAAAGTTGCAGTTTGCGTTAAAAACCCCGGGCCAATAGCCGATGTGGCCATTAAAAATGCGGCACCATAAAATGCTGAGCGTTGCTTTTGTTTCATCTGCCAGATCTTAGTAATTCATGAATGATATTTGCAAATTTAACCGCATGTTCGCCATCCCCGTGAATACAAATAGTACCCGCTTTAACCGGAATAATTTTTCCATCAGTTGTTGTTACTGTTTGTTGCGTGATCATTTGCAGTACCTGTGCCTTTACCGTATGCTCATCTTGTAAAAGCGCATTGGCAGCTGTTCTTGGAGTCAGGCTGCCATCAGCACGATAAGTCCTGTCTGCAAAAACCTCGCTACAGGTTTTGATATCCATTGATTCCGCAACCGCAATTAACTTACCACCGCTTTGTGCATATATCACCAAAGAACGGTCCGTTTCAATTATTGCCTTACAAATTGCTACGGCCAGGGTTTCATCCTTTGAAGCCATATTGTACAAGGCGCCATGAGGCTTTACATGCTGTAAACTGCAATTATTTTTTGCAGCGATGTTTGCAAGTAGTTCAACCTGTTGCTTTACCATACCGGTTATCTCATCAGCGGGAAAGTTCATGCTGGTCCTGCCAAAATTTTCTTTATCAGGGAAAGAAGGGTGTGCACCGATCGCCACATTATATTGTAAGGCCAATTCAATTGTTCGCTGCATAATGATCTCGTCGCCTGCATGATAACCACAAGCAATATTTGCGGAAGATATGTATGGCATGATAAGCGCATCATTTAACATGCCCTCACCCATATCACAATTAAGGTCAACTGAAAAACCCATTGATCATTTTTTGCCTCGATAAATATAATTCTTCCGCTTCCCGGTAGGAAATATTTGTAAAATTTATAGAATCCCCTGGTTTTAACTGGGCAAGTATATGCAGGTCAACTGCTGCAACCTGCGCAACCCTTGGATATCCCCCCGTTGTCTGACAATCGCTCATCAACACGATCAATTGCCCACCTGGCGTAACTTGTATGGTACCCTTTGTAACAGCAGTAGAAAGCAGTTCGGTAGTATTGTTTAATACCAACGGGTCGGCCTGTAAATGATAACCCATCCTGTCGCAACGATTACTCAGTATAAATTTTTGTGAATAGAATTGCCAGATGCTTCCTGTTGCCATCCGGTTACTTTCTTCCCCTGTGATCACCCTTACGTTTGCAGCTGTTGCATAAACCGGGAGTTCTAAATTATCGGTGATCCTTTTTGATGTAGCCGCTGAGCTATTGCCAAAATTTAATCCCTCCTCTTTTTTTAAAAGCCTGCCTATCGCCCCGCCTGAACAAACACTTTTACTATTCATGATATTTACAGCGGCAAAACCTCCCCTTACTGCAATATATGTTCGGGTGCCACCATTGTTATACCGTATCTCCAGCGAATCATTTGCATGAACGGAAAGCGGCTGGTACAATTTTATTTGCTGCCCATTGATGAAAGCCAGGCCCTCCCCGGTTATTGCGACCACAGCATTTTTTTTGAATTGAATTATTAAACCACCCATGGTGCATTCAATGGCCGCCGCATTTTTTGTATTGCCCACCAATGCATTTGAAATAAAATAGGCAAGCTCGTCCATGGCACCACTAAGCGGCACACCATATGCCCGGAAACCAAACCTGCCACTATCCTGTATCGTGGAAAAAACACCCGACTTCAGCATAACTGCATCTGCAAGATCTTTTTCCTGTTCTGTTACGGCAGTAGGATCCTGTGCATTTTTTATTTTATGATATTCTTCTTTTGAGATGGAATAAAATTGAACCGTATCGCCTGTTTTAAATAAGAAGGGATCGTTTTTTTTCAAATCAAATAAACAATACGGTGTTCTGCCGATGATCTGCCACCCACCCGGCGAGGGTAACGGGTAGATGCCGGTCTGTTTTCCTGCAATACCCACAGAACCCGCCTCCACCAAGGATCGTGGCGTTGACTTGCGTGCTGTTGCAATAGTGTCATCAACACTTCCCATGTAAGCAAAGCCGGGTAAAAAACCCATCATGTACACGGTATATTCTTTTTGCTGGTGCAGATCAATTACTTCTTCTTTTGAAAGGCCATTTGTTTCAGCAATGAATTCAAGATCGTATCCGAACTCATCATCATAGCAAACCGGTACCCGGATAATATTTCCTTTTTGTATTTCTTTAACGGGCCCTTTCGTTAATAATGATTCAACATATTCTTTCACGAAAACAAATGGGGAATATATAGTCTCAATGATTAACTCAGGTTGATAATAAACCGTAACCGTGGTATAGGCGGGTACGGTTTCAATGAATCCAACAAAAGGATTTTGATCAAGCAGGCGAGTTGCATGCACCACCTGCTCACGGATATTTTCATCAATGCTATTGCCCCATTCAATGGTAAGGGCCGTTTCGCTAAGGGGGTATATTTTTGGAACGATCATTTTTATTAATGCGCTAAAGCATACACGGCAAAACTTGCCAACCAATGCTCTCCTCCATAACTTCCGGATACCACATTGGGAAGGCTTGCTGCAAGATGCCTTGCTGCAGATGTACATAATATTTTTTTTCTCTTGTCGGATGCGGGCAATAAAGAAGCAATATCCTTCATGCACCAGCTGCGGCTAAAACACAATCCGTCTAAATGCACGATCTGCAGATCGGTCCTGTCGGATACAACAGGAAGTTGGGTGAGATGTGATAAAGCAGCATTGCTATAAAAATTATTGAACCATTTTATAAAATCATCTTTTGCTAAAACCCTTCTCATCAGGTCCGACTCTTCCAGCGAAGGCGATAAAAAATCTGATCCGTCTGGTTCCCAGCTGGCAGGGGCATTTCTGTCGTTTCCAAAAAGTTGTTTGGCAAACCTGATGATATCTTCTTCAAACACCTTGTCTCCCTTAGCCCTGGCGTAGTCCAGCGCAAACACCATCCCAAACGCAGTATTTGGATGTACACCTGTACGGTTGGGATAAGTTTGTTTGGGTAAGAATGCCCTCCACCCCACTATCACTTTATCGACCAGTGGCTGTAATTTATTCTTCCAGCTGATGGCATCAGCATCATTCCAATCACTTAGCTCCTGTTGGAGTTTCAGCAACCATGCCCAACCGTAAGTACGTTCAAATGTTTTGGATAATTTACCATCAAAATATTTTGATTCCATGGCAACATTCGCTGTTGTGATGTTTTTGTTGAATATATCCCTAACAGCGGCCGCTTCGGGCAATTGTGGAAATAGTTTCATCAATCTTACCAACATCCAGTAACCATGAACGCTGCTATGCCAGTCGAAGCAACCGTAAAAAACAGGATGCATTTGTATTGGCGTAAGCATTTGATCGCTGTCAGAAATTGCAGTATGACTTACCTTATTTGGATACTCCTGCAGCAGGCATTTTAATGGAAGAGACGCAAGATGAGAAGCCCCATCGATCGTTAATTTGAATTCGGTGCTATCGGCATTGATGGTAAAATACTTTTTTTCCTGTGCGGATGCAAGTTGTATGCTGAAGCAGAAAAAAAATAGAAGAAGCTTGTTCATTGCGTTGATTTTACAGCAAGGTAAAAAAAATGCCCCTCAATTTAGGGGCAATTATCTGCGAAATCATTTAATCGTTTAACCTGCGCTTTATTCAGCTTCCGCCACAACTTCCTTTACTTCGGGTATCATGCGCTTCATCATACCTTCTATCCCGGCTTTTAAGGTGATCATGGAAGAAGGGCAACCACTGCAGCTTCCCTGTAACATCAGGTTTACTTTTCCATCTTCATAACTTTTAAATTGTATGGCGCCACCATCCATTTCAACGGCAGGCTTTACATAATTTTCCAGTAATTCTTTAATGCGCTTCACCACATCGTCATCATCGGCGCTTACTTCATTGCTGCTTTCTGTTTTCATTGCAGCTACGTCTTCTTCATTCACAACAGCCTTGCCGTCTTCCAGGTATTCTTTTAAAAATTGCTTAATGGTTGGTATCACATCCTGCCAGTCTTCCGTTTCGGCGGTTTTGGTAAGCGTAACGAAATTGCTTGCTATAAAAACAGATTTGATAAAGGGAAAGGTGAACAGTTCCTGGGCAAGCGGCGAGGGTTTGGCACTTGTTTCATCTGCAAGGTCAATGCTTTTGCCGGGATACAATAATTTATTGGCCACAAATTTCATTGTTTCCGGGTTGGGCGTCATTTCTGTATAGATACTGATGACGGGGTTTCCAGTCTTGATCATAGCTCAAAATTTAAAGGGCAAAGATAGTAATTAGGGATACTAAGTTGTTTACGAAAGCAGGAAAGAGCGGCCGCTAACAGGGTTTATTTTTCCTTCTGCAGTTTAATTATCCGGTAAAGCACTTTATTGTAGACCAGGGTTCCATCCATTTGTGTTCCATTTAATTTGAATTCCCAGCTGTCGTTTTTGCGAAAGTGGGCAGTGAGCAGGTGCTTAGAGGGATCATAAAAAGCGCCTAGTGTACCCATATCTTCCTCCACACCATTCATGATCTTATTGGCTTGTATATAAAAACTATCGGGGATACTACCGGCAGTGATATGATATACCACATTCTCATCATGACAGGGAGAATTTTTTATCTGGCAAATGGATTCACCCTTCCATATGCCGGCAACTTGGGAGAATGATAGGGCAGAAATAAAAAGGCAGACAACAATAAAAAAAATCTTTTTCATAATTATTACCTGTTGCAGGATAAAAAATTTATTCAACAGTAGGGTCAATGATGCGCAGCTTTGCATAATTCAGCATTATCTTTTTTTCTCCATTCAATTCAAATTGAACCGTTGCGATCGGGTTATGTGCTGCGCCTTCCATTTTTATCACTTCGCCAAAACCAAATTTCTGGTGCTCTACTTTTTGCCCTGCCTGTAAATTCGATGTATCACTTGCTACAAAATCTACAGAAGGAATATGCTCTTTCACCTGCGGCCTCGAAAGCGGGGTTGTATAAGCAGGCCGCTCCTTCTTATAATTTGTTGCCTGTTGCTTATAGCTGTTTTCTCCAAAAGCCCTGCTGATCCTGTCAAGTGCATTACCCATTCCGCCCGAACTCTTGATGGCGCCACCTGCATAACTCCTGTCTAAATAATTTTCAGAGATCTCTTCCAAAAAACGGCTGGGATCATTTTGTTGCAGCTGGCCAAAACGGTAACGGGCATTCGCAAAACTCAGCCACAAGCGTTGCTTGGCCCTGGTTATCGCAACATAAAATAAGCGCCGCTCTTCTTCCAGCTCTTCTCTTGTGTTAATAGACATCGCATTCGGAAAAAGTGTTTCTTCCAATCCCCCTACAAAAACCACCGGGAACTCCAAACCCTTTGCAGCATGTATCGTCATTAGTTTTACCACATCCGGGTTTTGGCCTTTGTCATCATCCGCATCGGTCAATAAAGTAATCTGTTGCAAATAAGCCCCCAGGCCTTTATCACCCACTTCCCCATCTTCCTCATTCATCGGTGTTTCGGTGAATTCCTTGATGGAGTTCAACAGCTCCTGTACATTTTCATAGCGTGCAAGGCCCTCGGTTGTTTTATCGTTGAATAGTTCTTTAACGATATTGGTACTTTTTCCAACGATCACCGCAAGGTCATAGGCGTTCTTTTTTGTGAGCTCGCTTTGAAACATTTTTATCATCGTTACAAAGTTGTCGAGGCTTTCCAATGTGCCGGCCTTATAACCATATCTTGATGCATTGCTGATGATATTCCACATGCTCAGGTTACTTTCATTAGCAAACAAAATGGCTTTATCAACGGTTGTCTTGCCAATGCCCCTTGCCGGAAAATTAATGATGCGTTTTAATGCTTCTTCATCATTGGGATTTACTACCAGCCTCAGGTAAGCGATAAAATCCTTTACTTCTTTGCGCATGTAAAAGCTCATGCCACCATAAATGCGGTAGGCAATGCCCATGCGGCGAAGGGCCTCTTCAAAACTGCGGCTCTGTGCGTTGGTACGGTACAGTATGGCGAAGTCCTTATTATAATAATGATTGCGGAGTTTTTGTTCCTGGATGGTATCGGCCACCATCTTCCCTTCGTCGTTATCCGTCATGGTACGCACCAGGTTTATCTTTTCTCCTTCATCGTTGTCGGTGAATAATTTTTTTTCTATCTGGCCCTTATTGTTGGCAATGATCTCGTTGGCAACATGCAGGATATTTTTTGTGCTGCGGTAATTTTGTTCCAGCTTCACCAGCTTTACTTCTTCATAATCTTTCTGGAACTGTAAAATATTTTCGATGGTAGCACCGCGGAAACTATAAATACTTTGTGCATCATCTCCCACTACGCATACATTCTCATGCATGGCACCAAGGAGTTTTATTATTTCGTATTGTGCCGTATTAGTATCCTGGTACTCATCGATCATGATGTACCTGAACTTGCGCTGGTACTTACTCAACGCTTCCGGAAAATTCCTGAGCAGGAGGTACATTTTAAATAACAGGTCATCAAAATCCATGGCGCCGTTCTTAAAACAACGTTTTGCATAAGCATCGTAGATCTGTCCAATGGCAGAGCGGTTGGCCCTTGCGTCTTCTTGCTGCAATGCCCAGTCGTTCATGTATTCGGCCGGACCAATGAGTGAGTTCTTTGCAGAAGAGATCCTGTTGTACACTACGTTTGGCTTGTACTGTTTATCATCCAATGCAAGCTCGTTGATCACAGCTTTTACAACAGACTTTGCATCATCAGTATCGTAAATGGTAAAGTTGGAAGGATAGCCCAGTTTAGGCGCTTCGGCCCTTAATATTCTTGCAAACACGCTATGAAAAGTGCCGATGTATAAATTCCGGGCTTCAGTATTTCCCAAAACCCTTTCCACCCTTTCTTTCATTTCTGCGGCGGCCTTGTTGGTGAAGGTGAGCGCCAGTATGTTGAAGGAATCGATTTTATGCGCCGCCATCAGGTGTGTGATGCGGGTGGTGAGTACTTTTGTTTTACCGCTTCCCGCCCCGGCAATGATCATGATGGGGCCATCCTTGTGCAGTACTGCCGATCGTTGTGGTTCGTTCAGTTCGTCTAAATAATTCATAAGGCGAAGGTACGAATGCGGCTTTGAACTTAGGGAATGTGTAAAAAATTTTGCCTGCGGAAAAAGAAGAAGATAGTCACAGACAACACCTGATCCGTAGATTTTAAAATCTGTGCTAATTTGTAATTCGCAGCTAAAGATAAAAATCCGGGCTTTTATATTTATTTTGTTGTAATGAAAAGATCGCCATTCCTTTTACTAATAATAATGCTATCAATGAATACAGAAGCACAGCTCACAGCGCCCCGTGGGCAAAATAAACTTGCGGGCGAGTATTACCTGCAAGGCGTAATGGAAACCGCTTCGGGTTTTAAGCTGGATCCCGACTCTACCTTCCAGTTCTTTTTTTCTTATGGGGCGCTGGACCGTTACGGAAAAGGAACCTGGACTATGAAGAACAAGGGAGTTGTATTCAACAGCCGTAAACACCCCGGAAAAGATTTCAGGTTGATCAGCAGTAAAAAAATTGATAATGATTCTGTGACGATAAAGATCATCGACTCCAATGGTATCTTTCTTTCGCACCTGTATTGCAGGATGGGTTCGGGAGAAAAAAAATGGGAACAGATAAGCGATAAGGAAGGGCTTATCAGGTTTCCAAAGTATGCGGTAGATTCTCTTTCACTGATCTTTGAATTCTGCCCTGAACGAACATCTGTTTTTACCATCAGCGATCCCACACATAATTATTTTGAATTTGGTTTTGAACCCTGGATCATGGAAGTATTCTTTTCTAATTTCAGGTTGAATATTGAAGCGCACGACTTGAAGGGGCCGCACCCGTTACTCACCGGAACGAGTTATAATTTCATAAAGAATAAGCGATAAGGCTAAGGGCACAAAGCAAATACTTAGTGGAAAACAGGTTGATATAGCTCGGCAATCTTAGTTTTTCACAAATTTCACCGTCCTCACTTCGCCATCGGCAAACAAGGCCTTTATAAAATAGAAACCCGTATGCAGTTGAAATTCGTTCAGTGTTATAAATGTACTTCCGGAT
The DNA here is from genome assembly GCA_025362055.1 of Bacteroidota bacterium. GTDB lineage: Bacteria > Bacteroidota > Bacteroidia > Chitinophagales > Chitinophagaceae > Ferruginibacter. Next base: position 11,347 of record JANYIM010000283.1, on the reverse strand, counting down.
GGATTACTATGTTGCACAGGACGATCGTATAAACTTTGCCCTGCAGCATCAAATACAATGATCTCTTTAGCTGCTCCATATACCACAAGGTTGAGTGTGGAAGCCGGATTGTTGACAATCTCAACAGCTTCGACATTCCCCGTAATGGTAACCTTCCTGATCGCAGAGAGCCGGGAAGAGCCATCTTTATTCAGCAGTACAAGCCGGTATTGATTCACACCTTTCAAAGGTTGAAGGTCTGTAAAATGATAAAGTAAGTTCGGCCCGGTAGCTGCAATATTGCCAAGGCCGATCCAACTACCGTTTGCGGATAAATGCTCAACACGGTATTGTTGTAATTGTTGCTCGTTCCCTGTTTTCCATTGCAGTTTTACCTGCTGGCCTGCCGCCATTGCATCAAAAGAGATATCATCAGCGGCTAACAATTTACAATACAAATTATAACCAATACTTCCGATACTGATTCCCCTTGTTGCCGGTGTGGCCGGCGCGCCCCATTGCGATTCATTATTGATGGGACTTACCGGCACCTGTATCTTTTTTACAGAAGCAACAGCAAGCGGGGCGATCTCTTCATATTCAATTACGAACCTGTCAATAACATCGGTGAAATATATTTCTGCATTTCCATTATCCCCATTGCCGCTATTATAATTGTCGGGGTAATTATTGAGCGCATTATTATCAGGATAATCGGCCCAGCCCGAGATCGTGTTACCGGAGATGGTATTGAATGGATTAACCTGCGCAAGAATGATAACCGGCATAACGGCATTGGCACCATTATAACCAGTAACTTTTACGTGATCAATACTGCCATCCACCAGCTGGGGATTGGTACAATCAATATCATAAATGGTAAAATGAACATCCGAGACCATATTGCTGAAGCCGGCTGTTACAGTAGCCCTATCGTTATTCACCGCACTGTAACAAGCTTGACCAAAATTCATTTGTAAGGTAATGTCATCAGAATGAAACCCTCCTTTGTTAGGTCCTGGCCAATCTGCAGCAACAAAACAGGAGTTACAACCGGCTACGGGATAAACCTGTGATGAAACCATACACTGCCTGTGGGTTGAAATGGTAAGCGTAGGATTATAACTAACACTATTACAAACGTCTGATGTAAGATCAAATGTTTTGCTGGTAACATTAATAAAAGAATTGACACCATTATCAAAAGCAAAGCGATATTTTGGAAAGTTAGCCGGCACCGTTAGGTTGGGCTTAAATCCAAAATCAAGATTATTATATGTGCCTGCAACGGGAATATTGATCATTGTTGACCCATCTGGATTGGTGTCTTCCTGGTATGGATTATTATCAACAACAGACCTGGTGAGAACAGGGTCGGAAACTCCGGAAGACGGTTTTTGCAACGTACTTATCTTTATCCGCACCTGGTAATTACCATTGCCAACATTTGAAAAACTATAATTACCGTCTCCCGAAGAAATGGTCGTTTGTACAGGATAAACCTGGTACCAGGGAGAAACAGCGGCCTCGTCCATCAGCCATACTATTACAGTGTTTAAGCCCTCGTTTGCATCAAAGCTTCCATTATTGTTCAGATCGTTGAAGAGATGCCCGGAGATAACAGACTGGCTTCTCGCTGTTTGCGTAAGTAAAAGGAAAGGCAGGGCAATACCTATTACAGTTTTTGTAATAAATTGATTCATGGTTTAGGATATTAGATATTGGAACCCTTATTTTTAAGAGGGTAAACAAGAGTGCCGTCACAATAAACGAAAAATTCAATACAATTGTTGTGGGGGGCGGCCTCCTGCATATGCCCGGCCCGCATTTCAGGTGCAGAACCTGTTTTCTAATTGATAAAGACCGGTGTTCAATTGCTTGTTACTGAATACTATCCATAAAAAAGCAGCACACCGTGCTGCTAAAATTGAAAAACCACCAGACTAATTATTTAAAAGGATCAGAAAATTTCGTGTCTGTTGTTACGGTTTGATCACTAAGCGTTTGTAAAAAGGCCAGGATCTTGGGTGCGTCAGTTGGACTTACGCTATGTGCTGGTACAAATGTTGGTGAGCCTGGGGGGCCACCGTTCAACATCACTGTTAAACTACTCACGGCACCATTATGAAAATAAGGTGCGGTCAATGCAATATTTCTGAGACTGCCGGATTTAAAACGGTTTTGTCCGTTGATGCCCGCATCGGTAGGATCTGGAAAAGCAAATGGTGCGGCAGGCGTAGAAGTAAGGAACATGGGCGGTGCATGGCAACCGGCACAAGTAAGTACGCCGGGAGGTGCAGTTAAAAAAAGTTGTTCGCCTGTTGCTTCATCAGGAGTAAAAACCGCTACCCCTTGTTTTACCTGGTCGTATTTCGATTGATAGGTAACAATGGAACGCTCAAATTGAGCAAGTGCTTTTGCAATCCTGACAGAATCGATCTGTGTACTGCCAAATGCTTTTTGAAATAGCGCAGGATAATAATTCAGGGCTGCAACTTTACTTTCCAGTTCGGCTAAAGTAAGCCCCATTTCTACAGTATTCTGTATAGGCTGTAAGGCCTGTTTCTCTACGGAAGCAGCCCTTTCATCCCAGAACATTTTACCCGACTTATAAAAACGCACATTCAATAATGCCATGGAATGCCTGGCCGTGTTTCCCCCGGCAAAACCCTTGCTTAATTGCTGGTCATCGCTAAAAGAAGTTGCTGCTTTATGGCAGGAACCACAGCTAACGGTATTGTTCTTGGATAAATGTTTATCATAAAATAATACCCTGCCGAGTGTGGCGCCGTCATTGGTGATGGGATTATCTACCGGCGTATTATCATTGAGTAACAGGGCGTTTTGTATATGTGCCGGGTACACGATATTATAATTAAAAGCGGTAGCCGGTAAAGTGGGCTGTGGATCTGTAGCTACGGCAGCGGCGGTATCATCTTTTTTGGCGCACTGCTGAAATAAAATGACAGTACACAAAAAAACGGCAAGGATCAATGGTTTCCTAATCTTCATTATTGCTGGTTTTAGGTTGGTTATGCAGGCTGCAGGCTTTTCCCGGACGAATGAATTTATAGGATTAGACGGTTGAAATTAGTAAAACCTTCGGCAGGGAACGAGGATTGGCTGAAAAACCCTTCAGCAGGGTTAAAATTTTATGAGTTTTTTGTAAATAATTAGCTTGGGCTTGAAAAGCCGAAGGCCTATTTTTACATAAAATACCCGATATGAAAAGATCATTGTTTGCCCTGGGTTTACTCGCCCTCATCATTACATCCTGCGGCCCCACTATTTATAAAGCACAGGATTTTGACAGCAGGACTGCCAGTCATAAGATAGTTGCCATTTTGCCGGCCGATGTGATCATTCAGCTGCGCCCGAATGAAATGAAAAAAACATCAGCAGAACAATTAAGGGAAACTGAACAAAAGACCGGGGAATCCATCCAGGATAAAATGTATTCCTGGTTCTTAAAAAGGAGTGGCAAATTCAAATATACTGTCACCTTCCAGGATATCAGCAGGACCAATGCATTATTATCACAGGCAGGCATCACGTATGGCAATATGAATACAAGAACAAAGGACGAACTGGCAAAACTGTTAGGGGTAGACGCAGTGATAAGTACCAGGGCCTCCATGCAGAAACCAATGAGTGATGGAGCTGCCGTTGCTATTGGGTTATTGGTGGGAACCTGGGGAAGTACCAATGATGTACAAACGTCTATTTCCATCAATGAAGCTACCAAGGGCGACCTGGTATGGAAATACGACTATAATGCTTCTGGCTCCGTTGGCAGCAACCCCGACAGGCTCGTGGATGCGCTGATGAGAAACTGCTCTAAGAAGTTTCCTTATAATGCACGGTAAATAAAAATATCAGCCAAGAGATCAAAAAAGGAAAGAGAAAAGGAGGCCAATCTCTTTCAGCTCCTTTCTCTTTTATTTTCTTAGCTTATTTTTTAACAACACGCTAATTTAGTACCAATACCCCCTTCGCAGTAAACTCAATTTCTGTTTTGGGTGCTGTTATCTTTTCGATCTCTGCCTTGCTCTTACCGGCGTCTTCTGCATAATGCTTCTGCATTTCCACCGAAGTAGTGGTCATCTTTGCCACACCATCCAATACCACATCCTTTCCAACGATATTCTGGGGCATAAAAAACTTATAATCCTTAAAGCGGATCATTATCCCGTCTCCGGTGGTTTGTTCAAGCTTCATCCAGCAACCTTTTTCCTTACATACATCTATAATGGTGCCTTTTACTTTCCCGGTAAATTCGCCTGCCGCTGTTAGCTTTTCTTCCAGGATATTTACTTCCACGGCATTTACTGCAGTTGTTTTAGCTCCATAGGTTACGCCTTTAACTGCTTTCTTTATTTGTGCATTGGAGGATAATGCGAAGAAAGCCGCCACAATAAGGATCAGTGTTTTCATATTATTAATTTTTGACAAAATTGCTTAAAAAAGGCCAAAAAACCTCTTTTTTGCACTGGGTATTACCACTTTGTGGTATTGTTCAGTTCAAGAAACTATCTTCTCTTTGTCTGGTAATCAATTAATGACCCTTTTTTGCTTACGAATACATTGGCCCGTTTATCCATCCGCCTTTTTTCTGAAAACCGGGAAGAATAAACTTTGTAGATTTTTCTCATGCTTGAACACATCCCGTCCCGATTCCTCGGGATGGTTTTTTTTGCCCGGTAGCCAGGTTTCCCACAGGTATCGCTGATTTATACATGGAGCTTTTCGTATCGTCTGCGAATTCTGGGGGAACGGCAGGCAACTAAAAAAATTATCAAAAAAATACTAAAATAATTAGTGTTGATAAAAATAAACTATTATCTTTGACTCAGAATTTACATTTACATCAGATACATCACTTAAAAAAACAAACAACATGAGCAACGCAGAAAAATTAGAAAAAACAGAAAAATCGGAAAAATTCAAAGCGCTTAAATTAACGATGGACAAGATCGACAAGGATTTTGGCAAAGGATCGGTAATGATGATGAGCGATAAGGGAGTTACAGAACAGGAAGTTATTTCAACAGGCTCCATCGGGCTGGATATGGCTTTGGGGATCGGTGGCCTGCCCAAGGGAAGGGTGGTGGAAATATACGGACCGGAAAGTTCCGGTAAGACAACCCTGGCGATTCATGTTATTGCAGAAGCACAAAAGAAAGGAGGCATGTGCGCTTTCATTGATGCCGAGCACGCGTTTGACAGCAACTATGCACAAAAATTGGGAGTTGATATCGATAATTTACTGATCTCTCAACCAGATTATGGGGAACAGGCACTGGAAATAGCAGACCGTCTCATTCTTTCAGGCGCTTTGGATGTGGTGGTAATTGATTCGGTTGCTGCGCTTGTCCCTAAGAGTGAGTTGGAGGGAGAGATGGGCGACAGTAAAATGGGATTACAGGCAAGATTGATGAGCCAGGCATTGCGAAAACTTACAGCTACCATTTCAAAGACAAACAGCTGCTGCATTTTCATCAACCAGTTGCGGGAGAAGATCGGCATCATGTTCGGTAATCCCGAAACTACAACGGGCGGCAATGCATTAAAATTCTATTCATCTGTTCGTTTAGACATACGCCGCATGGCACAAATAAAAGATGGCGATGAGTCCATCGGTAACCACGTAAAAGTAAAAGTGGTAAAAAATAAAGTAGCGCCACCTTTCCGCCAGGCTGAATTTGATATTATTTATGGGGAAGGGATTTCTAAAGTTGGTGAGATCATTGACATGGGCGTAGAACTGGGGATCGTTCAAAAAAGCGGATCATGGTTCAGTTATAATAGTGATAAACTGGGACAAGGCAGGGACGCCGTAAAACAATTAATGCTCGATAATCCGGAAATGGCCAATGAAATTGAAGCGAAGATCCGCGAAAAGATAAAAGAGATGCAGGCATCGTAAAGGGGTCACGGCGGTTTCAAACCGTTCAACCCCTTATTGATGGATTAGTAAGTATAGCCATCTTGTCCCGCCCCAGGCGGGACGGGATGGTTTTTTTATTCCCTTATTTTTGCAGTATAAAAGAAACTAGTTGAACAAAAGAACCGTCGCACACTTTGCATTGCTTTTTACCAACATCTTCTTTGCAATAAATATCAGTGCCGTTAAACACCTTACTCAATTGCAACTGGCAAAGCCATTTGGTATAAACGTAGTAAGGGTTGGTGTTTGTGTGCTCCTGTTCTGGCTGATGTATTTACTAAAACCCGTAAATATAAAAATTGAAAAGCCCGACAGAAAGCGATTACTCCTTTGTGCTATAACGGGTGTTGCCATTAACCAATTACTTTTTTTAAAGGGGCTTTCACTTACCTATTCCATTCACGCATCTTTACTCATGCTCACTACACCGATATTGATCGTATTCATAGCGGCATGGATATTAAAAGAAAGGCTGGGCTTTTTAAAGGTCATTGGATTGGCATTGGGTATCGCCGGAGCGGCAGTGTTGATACTGGCAAGGGACCGGACAGGAAATGGAGATAATGTTTTATGGGGCGATGTGTTGATCATTATCAATGCAGTGTCTTATACTTTTTATTTCATACTGGTAAAACCATTGATGATCAAATATGATGCGGTTGTGGTCATAAGATGGATATTTACTATCGGCCTTCTACTGGTACTGCCATTTGGCTGGGTAGAATTTACACAAATACAATGGCAGCATTTCACCAATATTGATCTTGGAATCATGGGGCTCGTTGTTTTTACAGGAACATTCCTGGCCTACTTGTTTAATGTTTACGGCATTAAATATTTAGGCGCATCCATTGCAGGGTTTTACATTTACACACAACCCGTATTTGCAGCACTTATCGCCATGATCTTCTTAAAAGAAGAATTAACCATGTATAAGATAACTGCAGCGGCATTGATCTTTGCCGGTGTTTACCTTGCCAATAAACCGGTAAAAAATGCCTGAGTATATTTTAGCCCAATCAACAGAAGAATACCAGGCGGCAGCAACGCTTTTTATGGCCTATGCCGAATGGCTTGGGATCGACCTTGGCTTTCAGCATTTTAATGCAGAACTACAGGATCTGGAAAAAATGTATGGCGCACCATCGGGAGGTATCATCCTTTGTAAAGAACAAACCATTTTTATTGGCTGTGTTGCAATAAGAAAGATAGATAATGAGATCTCAGAATTAAAAAGAATGTATGTACAACCCTTATATCATCAACATGGTATTGGAAAGGCCCTATTGGAAAAAGCGATCAAGCTGGCCGCACAATGTGGCTACAGGAAGATAAGATTAGACACATTGAACCACATGATACCCGCAACGAACCTGTATAAAAAATACGGATTTAAAGAGATCCCGCCTTACTATCATAACCCTAATGCCACCACTGTATATTTTGAACTGCAAATAACAAACTGAATTTTAACAGGAAAGTGCATCATTTGCGCAATCTGCAGAAAATTTCTTAAACCTTCTTCGGATAATCAAAGAATAAAAATTCTTTTTCCGATTTGTTAAACGCCAACCATTTGTCAGTATCAGCTTGCACCGCAAATACAGCGCAGGTAGGCATATTAACCAATTTAATTGCAGGCACCAGCTCATTTACAAATTGCGTGATGCCGGGGTTATGCCCAAAAATGGCCACTGTGTTGAATGGATCATCTAAGTGCGAAATTACTTCATAAAAGATCCCTGCGGGCGCGTGGTACAAAGCGCTTACGTAAATAATGCCTTCTTCAGAAATGCCGTAGGAGGTACAAAATAATGCTGCGGTTTTTTTTGCCCGCTTCGCCGGGCTGCTTACAAAGGCATCAATACCGATCTTTTTCTGCAATAATCTTTTGGCCATTACGGGAGCATCGGTCTTACCCCGTTCATTAAGGGGCCGTTCAAAATCATTGAGTGTAAAAGCGGTTTCGGCCTTTGCGTGTCGTATGATAAGAAGCGTCTTCAATCAGCCTGTTTTTATAAAATTAGAAAATTTTCTCTCAAACCACTAATTGTGTGCATTCTTTCCCAACTTTGCAACACAAACATTTTTATGCAATTAAAAGACTCCCGCTTTATATTATTGTGCTGTATTGTTTTTTTCGCCACCTCTTGCGCCACGTCAAAACATTCCACACAAACCACAGCCAGCATAAGTGCCGTACATTTTTTAGGAGAATATGATATCCCCTATAACTTCGAATACAATAATACTACGGTAGGCGGCTTGTCGGGGATCGATTACGATGCAAAGAACAACCAATACTACATGATCAGCGATGACAGGAGCGATCATAACCCTGCACGCTTTTATATAGCAGATATATCCTTTACGCAAAAAGGTATCGATAGTGTGCAATTTACCGGGGTAAAAAGTATGTTGCAATCTAACGGTAACGTTTATCCTAATAATAAACAAGACCCCCGGCATACACCCGACCCGGAAGCCATCCGCTATAATGCAGCAAGTAAGTGGTTGGTTTGGAGCAGCGAAGGAGAAAGGATAGTAAAGGCAAAAGATACAGTGTTGGAAGATCCTTCCATCATCCTGGTATCAACAAACGGGAATTTCATAGATAGTTTTCCTTTACCCGACAACCTGGTGATGCATGTTACAGAAAAGGGGCCAAGACAGAATGGTGTGCTGGAAGGAATGAGCTTCGCCGACAATTATAAAACACTCTTTGTAAATGTAGAAGAACCCCTTTACGAAGACGGGCCAAGGGCAGACGTTACCGACAATCACACATTCATACGCATCTTGAAATTCGATGTTAACAGCAAAAAAAATACTGCACAGTATGCGTATCCATTATCACCTGTTGCTTACCCGCCTGTTCCGGCAAACGCATTTAAAATAAATGGTGTGCCAGACATACTCAGTATTGGCAATAATAAACTGCTGGTAATAGAACGTTCCTTTTCAACCGGCCGGCTGGCTTGCACCATCAAAGTATTCATCACCGATCTTAATGGTGCCAGCGATATCCGTGAACGCTCGCTAAAAGACAGCAATAATTTTACACCTGCCAATAAAAAACTTTTATTGAACATGGATGACCTGGGGATTTATATCGATAATATTGAAGGCGTGACCTTTGGCCCCCTTTTACCCAATGGTCATAAAACATTATTATTTGTTGCAGATAATAATTTCAGCAATGTTGAAAAAGCGCAGTTATTATTGTTTGAAGTGATAGAGTAAGGTACTCCCAACAAAGCGTAGTGCTAAAGAATGAAGCGTCTCTTTACCATCAATTAAAACGACTGCTTTTTATTTCAACAATAGGTTACCGAACTTTTGAATTTCTGAAATTTCAACAGCAGTCAGTGTTTCATTATTCTCATACTTCATCTTTAAAAATAATACCCTCTTGTGTTGAGGGTATTTGATAAGGATCCCTGATAACAACTGCCCCGTAGCTTCATCCTTTACCGGCGCAATATTTTTTATGGTTGCGGCGGCACGCTCACGTGTTGGCTTTTTTTTGATGATCGCTTCCAGTGTTGCCAGCTTATTTTGGGGAATGGCGGCAGTCTTTGAAGCCTTATCATACAAACCTTCCAGTTGTTTTTTACTGAGCCCACCCCGGTTGCAGTATTGTTGGTAAAGGCTTTTCACAAATCCCGAGCCGGGGTGCAACTTTACCATCTGCTTTAATATATCCAGAAGGATGTTGATGTCGTTCATTGAAGTGAAAATACATCAAACCTGCTTACTTTAAAAAATTCCCGCATCTTTACATCCAAACCAACAAACATTTTTATGAAAGTACTTGTAACAACCTTATTTACACTTATTCTTCTTTCCTGTAATAACAGCAATTCCAAAACACCCGAAAAAGACAGCACTATTGTACCAGCCACGCCGGTTGATTCTTTAAAACCAGCTACAACTGCCGATACGGAAAAAGAAGAATACTGCTATATTACCGGTATCGAAAAGATCAAAGACAGCATTTTTATAAAAGCCGACTATGTACAATACTTTACCGGCCCAACCGTATTAGAGGAAGCAAAAAAACGCCACCGTGCCGATACTTCTTTTGATAAAAACGGGAAAGTGAAGGATATTTTTGTTCCCGATGACTATTTTATTGTGAACGATGATAAAACGATACGCTCTTTATATTTACCCGCAGCCACACCTGTAAAAATGGAAAGCGAATTCGTCACTGACAAAAAACTGGAGATCAATAACTATAAATATTTTTCTGAACATTATCAGAACAGTTTATTTATGCTGACAGTAAAAAATAAACAGATCGAAGCCATTAAAGAGATATTCCTACCCTAAGAAAATAATGCATAAAATAATTTACACACATTGAACTACTTTTGAGTATAAATTTTTCCAATGATATTGCAAAGAATAAGAAAGATCGCACTGCTTGGTTTATTTGTGTATTTACCTTTCAGTAGCATGTGCTGGGGCTTGCTGGGGCATCGTATTGTAGGACAGATAGCCGACGCCTACCTGACAAGGCACACAAAAAAAGAAATATTTAAGATATTGGGCACAGAATCCATTGCCATGGCAAGTAACTGGGCTGATTTTATTAAATCGGACCCCTCTTTATCTTACCTGTCTTCCTGGCATTATTGCGATATCAAAGGCGGACTGAACGCTGATGAATTTAAAAACGTCCTCGATACAGATTCCAGCACAGACGCATATACTAAAATTAATTTTTTAGTAAGTGAACTAAAAAATAAGGCACTGGAGCAGGAAAAAAAAGTAATGTATTTACGGCTGCTTATTCATATTGTTGGCGATATTCACCAGCCCCTGCACGTAGGCAGGCCCGAGGACCAGGGAGGTAATAAGATAAAAGTAATGTGGTTTGGAACATCGTATAACCTGCACGCCATATGGGATAATCAACTGATCAATTTTCAGCAATTGAGTTACACTGAATATGCAGAGGCCATCAATCACACTACAAAAGAACAAAGGGAAGAATGGCAGCAACAGCCTTTATCAATATGGTTCTGGGAATCTTACCAGTTGGCAGAAAAGCTCTATGCAGGTATCAAACAACCCGACCAAAAATTAGATTATAAGTACGATTATGATTACCTGGCTCCTATGAATGAGCAGCTATTAAAAGGCGGGGTGCATTTGGCAGGGCTACTGAATGAAATATTTAAAAACTAACACCCCGGTAAGAAATAACAAGAACTTAAAAAAACACCCACTGACGGGTATTTTTTATGTAAACAGCCGATACAAATTTTACTGTTCGTGTATTTGATAATGCAAAAAACCCTTTGATCCAATACATGGACTTGGGTAGTTTTACAATTACATTAAAAAGCGTAGAGTAAGAACCCGGCTTTTTTATTCTTACAAATAAATCAAAATTAAAGAGATAAAGCAGCA
>JANYIM010000243.1 GCA_025362055.1 Bacteroidota bacterium | reverse complement strand
ATGGCAGTTAAATTGGCCGTACCCGCCCCCGGATCAAAATCGGCTGTATTCGAAAATCGCCCGGTCAAGAAAACATTTCCTAAAGCATCTGTACTGATCGAAGTAGCGATATTAATTGAACTTCCTGCACCTGTGAAGTTGATAGGTACTACCCATTGATAAACACCCGATGAAGTATACTTAGCCAAAAAAGCACCGCTTCCGGGCTGAATAGCATTGCCCGGCCCGGGGTCGAAATCAGCCGGTCCTTTGAAATACCCCGACAAATAAACATTACCCGACAGATCGGTCACTACATTGTAACCAACATCACTGGTACTGCCGCCGATATTTATGGCCCATTGATAAGCGCCTGATGAATTGTACTTGGCAAGAAATATATCATTGGCCCCGTTTGAAGTGAGGTTTGCAGTGCCGGGGCCGGGATCAAAATCTACTGCACCATAAAATGTTCCTGTTATATAAACATTTGATGAGCCATCAACAGTAACCGATAAACAATCATTGGATGCGAAACTTGTACCGATATTAAATGCCCACTGATAAATACCTGCGGCATTATATTTAGCCACAAAAACATCCTGTATCCCCGTTGCTGTAAGATTAGCTATTCCGGGGCCGGGATCAAAATCTACCGTATTTTCGAAATCGCCTGTCACGTAAACATTTCCGGCAATATCGGCGGCGACCGAATAACCAAAATCGGGGCCTATTCCGCCAATGTCAATGGCCCATTGGTAAACTCCTGCGTTGCTATACTTCGCTACAAAAATATCAGTTGAGCCATTTGAAGTAAGTGTAGCTACTCCTGCTCCCGGATCAAAATCTGCGTCACCGGTAAAAGTTCCCGTTACATATAGATCGCCGGCACCGTCTAAAAAAATACTGTGCCCATCACCATAAGTGCCGGAATTTGGAATACTAAAGGCCCATAGGTATGATCCGCCCGAAGTATATTTGGCGATGTATACATTCGAATTAGTTCCTGTTGCCGTAAGATCAGCTACTCCCGGGCCCGGATCAAAATCAGTGGTACCTGTAAAATAACCGGTTGTGTATATATTCCCTGCAGCATCAACTACAACGGATTCCCCATTGTCGGAACCGGCGCTACCAAAATTATATGCAAAGTGTAAATACGGATTTTGAGCATATACATTATTATGTAAGAACGAAAAGAAGATAAAAAGCGGGAGAAGAATTTTACTTGGCAGAATGGTTTTCAATAGTTGCCGGTATTTAAAATTCATGAGCTAATTTAAAATTTATTTCTCACTTGAAACCTGAATTATGATTTCTGCCGCTGTAGATGTTCCCTCCAGCTTTCGTAAGCCAGCTGTGGCAGCAGGCTTACGGGTGATTGCACGAACACCCATGACGGCAAAAATACTGGGGCCAGTATTCGGGGTAGGATTGTTTCATAATGCTAAGATAAAAAAACAAGTAGCACCATTATATTGGTTTTCGCCGTTGGTCGGAGACCAGACGGCGGCACTCACGGCTCGTGGCAACAGGCTTGCGGGTGATTGCACGAAAACCCACGACGGTAAAAAAAATTACTTGTACGGTATATAAGTGGCAGCTGGCTTGCGGATGTTGGGAAACACTCACAGCGGCGGAAAAACAGTCAATCGAATTGGCATCCTGGCTGCAGTAATTTCAGGTGTTGCTATATCACTCATTTACAATTGGCTTTTGGTTAGCTACAGACTCTGCGTATTTTTCCCGGTATAAAGATTGATAACTGGCTGCCTTCGCAGAATCGCCAACGGCCTTATATGCTTGTGAAAGTACATCATAAGGGATCAAAATATTTTCGTCAAGTCGGATTGCATTTCTTGCAAACTGAATAGCCTCACTGTATTTGCCTAACTTAAAATATAATATAGCCAGGTTCTGTGAAGATTTTGCAAACGTTGTGTCTGAATCGTAACAAAGTTTCATGTATTTGTATGCCGAATCAAATTGGCCTTTCGCAAGAAATATAGAGCCGAGATTATTCAGGGGAGACCTGAAATCAGGATAATAATGTATAGCTGAATAATAAGCCGCCATTGCATTAACTGTGTCTTTCATTTCAGTATAAACTACACCTAGGTTATACAATGCATCCTTGTTTGTGGGCAACATATCGAGGCTATGTTTGCTGTACTTCACTGATTCTTCAAGATACTCCTGACGATCCGTAATATCAGGTGATTTTTCAGCCATCTTCCTTAGTTCATTTGCATATGCCTCATTGGTGCGACTACTTTTTGGCGCATTTTCAACACCAGCTTTGAAAATAGAGTAATTGTTTTTCCAATCATTACTTCTTGAGATCGTAAAAACAATAAATACCAAGGAAACTACAGCAGCTACCCAATTAAATTTATTAGCTCCCGGACCCTTGTATCCGGCGATATCCACTTTCATCAATTTTGCAACCCCAAAAACAACGGCAATTATCAAGCCTAATGAGGGAACAAAGAGAAAACGTTCTGAAACAGTAGATCCATTCAGAAAAAACAGATTGGCAGTAGGAGCCAGCATGATCAGGTAAAACAAAATTCCGAAGGAAATAACGGGCCATTTTCTTATTTTAACTAACGCAACGGCTAATAGCGCACCGTAACATAATAATCCAATCCATGGCAGAACAGCATTCCATCTCACAATAGGCACCTGGTTGTAAGAGTAATCCCACGATAATTCCCATGGAAACAGTGTTAAACGTAAATAATGAAATAATATCTCCATTTTGGTAGCGGTGATCTCGGCGAAGCCTTTTGCTCCAAACAATACATTTTCCAGTATTGTATTATGATAGTTTTGAACCTGGCTTCCGAATACCAGTGATCTTACATATAAGAATAGCATAGCGATAGCGAAGTAAGGTAGCGACCAGATCAATGATTTTTTTAATGATTGTGATAAGAGTAACCAGCCAGCAAGAGGGAAGATCACGATCATGGCAAATGCCCCTTCTTTCGATAATAAAGCTAATGCGAAACAAATGAGACTGATCACGCCAAATTTCACTGAATATTTTTGCTGCTTCATTAATGACGCCATATACGATAACGAAAGCATTGCAAACAATGCAGAAAGCAATTCATCCTGGCTTTTTACACTAGCTGCAACTTCAGTATGTATGGGATGCGCGGCAAAGATCAGTGTGATGATACCGGCAATCATCGGGTTGACTCCGGGAAGAAGTTTCAAAAGCAAATTAAAAAGTACCAGCACCAAGAGGATGTATAATACCACATTTACAAGATGTGCTTTTGACTGACTATTATCAAATGCTTGTTTTTGGATGGCGAAAGATGTAAGTGTAATTGGCCTGTAAGGTTGTACCCCTTTCATGCCATTTTGTTTCTCAAGGCTCCCGTAAGTAAAAGTTTCAGGAATGCCAGCGATTCCTTTTTGTACTGAACTGTGTTTGGTATAGAATAAATAATCATCTATAGTAAATTCGTAGTTGATTGAGTTGCCATACATAACTAATACCGAAACAACTAGGACGATCCTGATCCATAAATTCTTTATCG
>JANYIM010000221.1 GCA_025362055.1 Bacteroidota bacterium | reverse complement strand
ATGATACGCCTGTTAACCTTGGTCAGCTGCGATCATTAAGCGTTTTATTGGTTGATCTTCACCAACAGTTCGATACACTCGAATTGAATGATGCCGGCTTTCAGCAGGAAGTCCTGGATGCCCTGGCCGGAAACGGTGCATTATTACAGGAATATAAGGGGTTGTTTCATCAATACCAGCGATCAAAAAAAGAACTGGAGGAATTAAAATTGCAGCAAGCGCAGGCCAATGCTACACTGGATTACAATAAATTCCTTTTTGATGAATTGGATACGATAAACCTTAGGGAAAATGAATTGGAGGAACTGGATGCGGAATTAAAATTATTGAGCAATGCAGAAAGTGTGAAGCAACAGATGGGGGCTATTTATTTTGAATTGAAAGAAGAGGAGCGCCCTATTGTACCACAGTTAAGGGCATTATATAACAAACTGCACGCATTGGAGCAATACCATGCTGAAATACCGGGGCTGGCTAAACGCTTGCAGGGTGCGCAGGTGGAGTTGCAGGATATCGCAGAAGAACTGGATCGTATCAATGTCAGCATACGATACAGCGCAGAACGCATTGCAATAGTTAACGAACGCATTTCAACAGGGTATAAATTATTGAAAAAGCATGGCGTGAATTCCACCAATGAATTACGGGCCATACAACATGAACTGGAACAAAAACTGCATGATATACTGAACATCACTGAAAGCATTCAGCAAAAAGAAGGAGTTACAAAAGACCTGTTGCTTCAATCGGAGCAACTGGCCATAACTATTTCGGGTAACCGTAAAAAAAGTATCAAGCCCTTTATAGAGAAAGTGAATGCATTATTGGTACAGGTTGGAATGCCCAATGCAAGGTTCATGGTGGAACTGCAGGCGCTTGAGAACCTGGAAGAACATGGTGAAGATAGGATAGCATTCTTATTTGATGCGAATAAGAGCAACCGGTTTGAGCCATTGCGTAAAGTAGCCAGTGGCGGAGAGCTAAGCCGACTGATGCTTTGTATAAAATCCCTGGTGGCCAAACAACTACAACTGCCTACGCTGATATTTGATGAGATCGATACGGGTATCAGTGGCGAAGCCGCAAAACAAGTCGGCAATATCATGAAAACATTATCGGCGGCCCACCAACTGATCTCCATAACTCATCAGCCACAGATCGCTGCAAGGGCCGACGCACATTATTTTGTTTACAAAGCCATTGTTAAGGACAAGATCGTTACATCCGTACGTTTATTGAATAATGATGAAAGGATCACCACCATTGCACAAATGCTTAGTGGCGAAAAGCCCACTGCAGCTGCATTGCAGAATGCAAGGGAGATGTTGGGAAATTAGAGGTTTAAACGTTCAAACGAACCAATCGTGTACTATCAGAAACTTTTATTGTTGGCGATACTGGCTGCAGCGACAGTATCGGCATATGGTGTTCACCTCTTTCTGAAAAAGCGCATCGACCCCCGCAGGTCATTTAAGGATTTTTTTGCGTACATGGTATTAAACGTCCTATCCGTATTCGTGGTTGTATTTATTTTTGGATTTATCATAATTCACTTCAAAGATTTTTTCTTTAAAAAATAAGAGTGTTACTTTTACGCCGGGGTTGATATTATCACAAACCTCAATTAATAATCAAAATAATAGATAAACCATGTCTTACAATCTGCTTAAAGGAAAAAAAGGGATCATATTCGGTGCGCTGGATGAAAAATCCATAGCCTGGAAAACAGCTATTCGTTGTCACGAAGAAGGTGCACAGTTGCTGTTGACCAATGCACCCGTTGCCATGCGCATGGGTGAGATCAATAAATTAGCAGAGGCGGTGAATGCCCCCGTTATTGGTTGCGACGTTAGTAGTAATGAAGACGTGACCAACCTTATGACCAAAGCCATGGAACATTTTGGCGGCGGTGTTGATTTTATCCTGCATTCCATCGGCATGAGCATCAATGTGCGCAAAGGAATTACTTATACTGAGAACAACTACGACTTCACACACAAGGGCCTCGATATTTCTGCATTAAGCTTGCATAGGGTATTACAATCTGCGATGAAACTGGATGCCATTAATGAATGGGGCTCGGTTGTTGCGCTTACGTATATTGCTGCACAACGTGTATTCCCCGATTATAATGATATGGCCGATAACAAGGCCATGCTCGAAAGTATAGCACGTAATTTCGGGTACAATTATGGTGTTAAAAAACACGTACGTATCAATACCATTTCGCAATCACCTACGCGTACAACAGCAGGTAGTGGCGTAAAAGGATTTGATGGCTTTATTAATTATGCCGAAAAAATGAGTCCGCTCGGCAATGCAAGTGCGGAAGATTGTGCCAATTATTGTGTGATGATGTTTAGCGATATGACAAGGATGGTAACCATGCAAAATCTTTTCCATGATGGAGGATTTTCTTTTACGGGGGTTACAAAAGAGGTGATAGATCAAATGGAGAAATGAAACGCAGGGTAGAGATTTTTTTGATTACGATGATCGGTTCTGTGATTTAAAAAAACTATTCGTTTTCGTAGCCTCTATCAGCGAAATCATATGGGCCCTTAAAATCAGCGATTAAAAAAGGCTGCTCAATTAAGCAGCCGCTATCAGTGAAATCCTATTAATCCTCTAAACAGCGATCAGTATTCATCCTCATTAAAGAAAAAATCTTCCTGGCTTGGGTAATCCGGCCAGATATCCTCAAGGCCTTCATAGATCTCTCCTTCATCTTCCAGTTCCTGTAAATTCTCTACAACTTCAATGGGTGCGCCACTGCGTATGGAGTAATCGATCAATTCATCTTTTGTTGCGGGCCAGGGGGCATCTTCCAAATGCGAGGCTAATTCCAGTGTCCAAAACATCGTAGAAAAGGGGTTTAATTTTTTGCAAATGTATAAGTTCGTACGAAATAACCAAAAGTGTTTTTTAATCGGGTTCCCCGGCACTTTATTTTAACAGGGGAAATAAAAGCTCACTACGCTGCCCCGGAAGATAAAAATTTATAATTATTAACTACTTTCGAAGCATGTTAACTGCAACAGATATTCACAAGCATTACGATCACCTGGAGGTATTGAAAGGTGTGGATATCGCTATCGGCAAAGGGGAGATCGTGAGTATCGTGGGTTCATCAGGTGCCGGCAAAAGCACGCTGCTGCACATTTTGGGCACTTTAGACAAAGCAGATAAAGGAAAAATAATGCTCAACGGCCAACTCATTCAATCGCTGAGCGGAAATAAACTGGCAGCTTTCAGGAACAGGCATATCGGCTTTGTCTTCCAGTTTCATCACCTTTTGCCCGAATTTACAGCCCTGGAAAATGTTTGTATCCCGGGTTGGATAGCGGGCTTTAAAAAGAAAGAAGTGGTCATAAAAGCAACCGGATTGTTGAAAACTTTAGGACTGGCAAGCCGTTTAGAGAACAAACCACAGCAACTTTCGGGTGGCGAACAGCAAAGGGTGGCAGTAGCAAGGGCATTGATAAATGGCCCCTCCATCATAATGGCCGACGAACCTACCGGTAACCTGGATAGTGCAAATGCAAGGGAATTACACCAATTATTCATTGACCTGCGCAATCAATTCGATCAAACTTTTTTGATCGTAACACATAATGAAGAACTTGCTAAGATGAGTGATAGGATATTGCAGATGAAAGACGGGAAGATTATTTGATAATTTGGAGATTTGGAAATTTGGAAATGAATTGATTAAAATACATTTCCAAATTTCCAAATTGTCACATCACCAAATCATCACATCACCAAATCAGATCCTTGGTTTCCAGGGTATTTCCGGAACATTCAATAAATGTCCTGCATATCTTGCCAGCACAAAAAGATAATCACTTAAGCGGTTAAGGTATTTTATTACAAGCGGGTCAACAAAGAATTCATGCTCCTGCATATCAACACAGCGCCTTTCCGCACGGCGGCAGATACACCTTGCAATATGTGTAACGGAAACGGATACATGTCCGCCGGGCAGCAGGAACCATTTCATCGCAGGCAATTCAGCATTCATTGCGTCAATTTCTTTTTCCAGTAACAGCACATCAGCTTCTTTCAGGTCGGGTATCTTCATCAGGGGTTCTTTATCCGGGTCGCAGGCTAAGGAAGAACCAATGGTGAAGAGGCGGTCCTGTATTTCTTTTAAGGTAACTTTTGAATGGCTATGCGTAAGATGATCGCTCACCAGCCCGATATAGGAATTCAACTCATCCACGGTGCCATAGGCTTCAATGCGTATATGGCTCTTTGGAACCTTAGTTCCGCCGATCAGACTTGTTTTACCAAGGTCGCCGGTTTTGGTATAAATTTTTGATGCCAT
>JANYIM010000211.1 GCA_025362055.1 Bacteroidota bacterium | reverse complement strand
TTTTGTCGGAAGGTGGTTCATAACTCACCGTGTAATATTTTTGAATCAGCGTTCCGATAACTGTTGATTTATCAAAATTATTTACATTGCTTATGCCTGCATCGGCTGTAAAGGAAGTATACCTGATGTTAACACCGGCCTCCACCAAGCCATGAGTTACATGTCTGCATTCTTTGAAATCAAAACTTAATGAGCCTGTTGAATACCGGGGATTTATACCAGACATGATATTACGCAAAGCAGATTCATAATCAGCTTTTGAAACTTCATTTAATTTACGGCTCAGCTCCCCATTCCCTGGTCCCTGGATATTAGAGACGGTAATGGTTCCGGGCTGCACCGGTTTATTGATTCCCACCAATTCATTCCTTTCAAAAAATGGTTTCCCCTGAATCATTGCGCCGGCATACATCAAATCCATACGGGGGTTAAAAACTATATTATCAGTTTTATAATTGATGACTGTATATTTTTTTGCAGTAAGCCCGTTTATTTCATATTCTTCCTTTGGTTGTATTTCAATATTACTGCTGTAAACACGGGGTGGGTCAAGTGAAATGAGATAATTATATATTTCCTCACCTGCCCGATTATTATTGACCAGGCCCGATAAATTCCCGGGGTTAATACCCCTGGGATTTTTTAGTTCTGTGGATGAAGGATTTGAAGGTGGAGATGCGGGCAGATCATTAATTTCCTGTGGCGGGTCATTTGATACGGCTACAATATTGAATGCGGCGCCCAAGGGAATATTAATACCCGTTTTATTCCTGATGATCCATTTGCCCATATCATTATTAAACGATACTTCGAGGTCGCTGGCATTATAAATTCCTTCAGTTGAACCCGGATTCCAGTTCTGTGTAACATTAAATTTTGCGCCAGGATTACCATTAAGCGGAGGTGCATCAATAAATATTTTATCATTATTCAGGTTTATAGCTGATGCTTTTTGTAAAACAGCCTGGCTGGAAATTGTTATTTTAAATTTTTGCCCGATAGGCATGTTGGCTTTATCCTGGTTAAAAACTGTCCAGTTAGTTCCATTGTACCAAACACCGATCGGGTGAGGGTTGGCTTCTTTTGCAGCCGGTGTGGCTTCAAGCCCGAAAATGGCATCGGGTTTATTATTTATTGAAGGCAGATTGATCACCGAATAATTAAATGCGGTATTACCGGCTGATGTGGTAAACAGGAAATTATTCTGGCCGGATATTGTTTGACATATCCCTGAAAGGAGTATGTAGAAAATTAAAGTAATCGCTGATTTCATGTTAACTGTTTTTTTAATGTTTAATAAATTGGTTTCTTATTTTTATTCACTCCCGCTTGATTTAATAGAAAGTGAAAAAAGTGTTTTCTTTTTTCCAATCCTTATTCCAGAAAAGCTTATCCGGAACAAAATTCACCGGCACTTCAAAACCCAGCGTAAAAGCTTTCGCCGTTTTATCTACTGTTCCATTCCAGATCTGATTGTATCCCGCAATATCATCGCCTTTTATGCACCTGCTGTTTTGTGCCATGGCAATTACCCCCGGCGAAGAGCTGTATTCATCCCCTTCCGCATTTACAAGTATATTTCCTTCCGGGATCATCAGTTTCTTATCCGCTACACTCGTTTCAGTACAATTCAATTCGGTCTCAATCAGCACCAGTTTTTTGTTTTTATGATACACATACACAGGATCACCCGGAGGGTAGGCACAATACAAAATAGTATTGATGGTTACTTTCGTTCTTTTAAATTCAACCTGAAGCTTATCTTTTGCGGCAACTGCAGCGCTATATTTCATTTCTTCCTTCCCTTTACAGCCCAACAAAATAAGGGCCATCACACTCATGATCATGTTGCGGGGATCGTTCATATCGCTAAAGTATGCCCTCCTGTTAAGGCCAGGTGCCACACTTAGCCTACTGTAGTAACCACTTAGTGTACTGATAAAATAAGCCCTGGCCAAAACATCAGTTAGGGAAAAATGGGTAAATTGTTGTTTAATAATTTATGACCCGGCGTTTGATTAAATGGCTATTGCTCTTTTTATTGTTGTTATGCAGCAATACCCGAATATTGGCCCAAACCATTGTACTGGGGAATGAGCAAAACCTGTCGCAGCCGCTTCCGCTTTACCTCAATTACGCAGTGTTTTATATTGATTCCGCAGGCGTTATGCAGGATGAAACCATTACCACCCAAACATTTCATCCTTATTCGTATTATTTTTCTTCAGTTTCAAAACATTTGCCTGTAAATAAAACAACCTGGATGAAACTACAGGTACAGAGTAATTATACAAATGATACAAGCATCGTTTTTTATCCGGGTTTTCAAAACAATGTAACGGTCTACTATGCCGCAGGTGGCAGGTTCACTAAGATTGCAGAAGGTGGAAATCTGATTCCGGCCTCCAGGTTAACAATTGAGATGATGCGGCAGGTCATTTCGATTCTTTTACCCGCAGGGGTGATGAGCACCTACTTTATCCGTATAAAAAACCGCACCCCTTATCATGTAAGTGAGTTTAAGCCCTACCTGATGAACAGGGAGTCGGCTTATGAATTGCAGGTAAGGCTGCAAAAC
>JANYIM010000126.1 GCA_025362055.1 Bacteroidota bacterium | reverse complement strand
TGCAGGAAGATCCACTGCGTCCATTTGTAATAGTTAGCATCGCTGGTCAATACTTCCTTTTCCCAGTCATAACAAAAACCAATTTTATCGAGTTGACTCTTAAAATTTGCAATATTATTCCTGGTGGTCACTGCCGGGTGTTGCCCTGTTTCCAAAGCATATTGCTCTGCGGGCAAGCCAAAACTGTCAAAGCCCATCGGGTGCAATACGTTGAACCCTTTTAATCTTTTATAGCGGCTGTAAATATCACTTGCAATAAAGCCCAGCGGGTGCCCCACATGCAGGCCTACGCCACTTGGATACGGAAACATATCCAGCACATAATATTTTGGCTTCAACAAATCATTGCTTACCCTGTAAGCATTGGAGTCCTTCCATTTCTTTTGCCAGTCTTCTTCAATTTTTCTAAAATCGTATTCCATTGTTCATTTAATATTGCAGATTGAATATTTAATATTTTGTCGCCAGTTTCAACACATTACTCATCACCGTTCCTGCCGCTGCGGTGCTCACTTGTACCACATACCATTGTGCATCATATAAACACCGGCTTCATTTTTCCTCATTTACTCCTTTCTCTTTTAGCTATTATTGTGAAAGAAAAGTTATAATAGTTGCACAGCAGCAACAAACTTTCCGCCAATAAAAATATATTTGGCAGGCAATCGTTTTGAAGAGGTCAAAAATACGGCAAAGCAGCTAAAAACCTTTATTTTTGCGTCACTTCCAATGACAAATAAAGTGATTAACCCATAAACAAAAAAATGAGCCATGGCGCAATTCGGAAAAGCAAGCAGTAAAAGGGGTAAACCAACCTATGCCTATGCTATCATCGGTGTAGCATTGGTATTGTTCTTATTCGGGATCGTTGGATGGTTCTTCTTAAACCTGCGTAAATCCGGTGATTATTTTAAAGAGAACATCCAGGTTCATGCCTATGTGTATCCTGATGCGGGCAAAAAAAAGATCGATAGTCTTACCAAATACATCACCGCTCTTCCTTATGCCCGTAACGTAGAATTTGTGAACAAGGAAAAAGCTGCCAAACAATGGAATTCCGATAATGATAGCAGTTGGAAAAAATTCCTTGATTATAACCCATTACCCGAAAGCGTGGATTTCTATATTAAAGCAAACCATGTGCAAAAAGACAGTCTGAATGCCTTGTCTGCTGACCTGCAGGGTAATTTCCCGGGTGTTATCAAAGAATTTCAATTCCCTACCGAAACGGTGACCAAAATAAGCAAGTATGTAAAAACAGCAGCGATCATCTTTTTATTCGCTGCCATTATCTTAACGATCCTTGTTGTATTCTCTATCGACAATACCATACGACTTGCCATGTATAGCAATCGTTTCCTCATTAAGACGATGCAGATGGTGGGTGCTACGCGTTGGTTCATTGCAAAACCGGTGAATATAAGGGCCGTCATCAATGGCCTGATAGCATCATTGATCGCCATTGCTGCTATCTGGGGCTTTATCCTCATCATCGAAGGTTTTGTTCCTGATTTTAAGATACTCCACGATAACAGGAGCATGTTGCTCTTGTTTTTCATCATCATGGTACTGGGCATAAGTATCACCCTGGTAAGTACCCATCGCTCGGTAATAAAATACCTGCGGATGAAATTGGATGATTTGTACTAAATTGCGTCTCTTATTTATAACATTATGGCCAACGATAAAAAACAAGCACCTGCAAACACCAATTTATTTGGAAAAGAGAATTACACCTGGATGCTGGCCGGGCTGGCAGTTATGGCCCTGGGCTTCTTTTTAATGGCTGGTGGAAAAAGCGCTGATGCGAAAGTTTTCAACGATAGTGATGTGTACAGCACCACACGTATAACCATTGCCCCGATACTGATCATTGCTGGCCTGGTAATAGAGATATTTGCCATCATGAGAAAACCAAAAGATAGTTAATAATTCATAGCCGGTAGCCCATAGTTAAAAAGTTTGCGAAGTTTTTACTTCGCTTTTTTTATTTTATTACCTTACCATCAAATTAACTGCATGGATACGATACAGTCTATCATCATTGGCGTTGTGGAGGGCCTTACGGAGTTCCTGCCCATTTCTTCTACCGGCCACATGGTGATCACAGAAAAATTACTTCACCTTACAGAAAATGATTTCAGTAAGGCTTTTACTGTTGCCATACAACTGGGCGCCATCCTTGCCGTAGTTGTTCTTTACTGGAAAAAATTCTTTGATTTTAAGCGCTGGCAATTTTATGTCAAGTTAGCCGTAGCCGTTATTCCTGCATTGGTGCTTGGTTTTCTTTTGTCAAAAAAAATAGACACCCTGCTGGAGAGTTCCACTACCATTGCGATTGCAATGCTGGCCGGCGGATTGATCCTGCTTTTCATTGACAATGTTTTCAAGCACCCTGCAATAGATAAAGAAGAGAAGGTTTCGTACCCCAAGGCTTTCATCATTGGTATCTGGCAATGCATCGCCATGATACCCGGGGTTAGCCGCAGTGCCGCTTCTATCATTGGTGGCATGCAACAGAAATTAACGAGGAGTGCAGCCGCAGAATTCTCTTTCTTCCTGGCAGTACCTACGATGCTGGCTGCTACCGGGTATAAGTTGTATAAATACTATAAGGAAAGCGGGGGCTTTACATCAAATGAAATAAAACAATTAGCGATCGGTAATATAGTGGCATTTGTAGTAGCCATGCTGGCAATCCGTTTTTTTATCGGCTTCGTAAAAAAGTATGGTTTCAAAATATGGGGATGGTACCGTATCATCCTGGGAATATTGTTGCTTATCCTGATCTATGCAGGATACATCAAATCGTAAATTAATGCCGGGTATTGCATTTGGAGTGAAGATAACTTATCTTACAAAAAAACTAAATCATGAAAATTTTACAAATCCTGGTGCTTTGCACAAGCATTTTTGTTTTTACGGGCTGCACATCCAATGGGAAAAAATACTCCCCGGATAAAGAGCATGAAGTTTATTACAAAGGCGATGGTGTGGATGAGTCCAATGCAAAAAATTATTTGACTACCTGAAAACAGAACATTATTTCGCAGACAATCATCCTGCTACCGTGCAGATCGTGAAAACAAAAGACACTTTCAATATTAATTTCGTATATGATAAAGCATCAGTAGACGCCGATAGAGAAGCTAAATTCATTGTTTTTGGCGGACAGATAGCAAGAGATGTATTTGGTGGAGGGCCTGTTAACTTACATCTTTGCGACCGTGAAATGGCCATGTTCAAAGATTTTGGTTATGTGAAACCTGCGCAGGCTGAAGAGCCAGTGCCGGGTAATAAATAACCTACAGAAGCGATTCGGTTGTGTTTTTTTCAGTTCTAAGTTTATCAATACTATTTATACCTCAGCTTTGGGGCGTAATGTTGTAACCAACCCAAAACTATATAATTATGAAAATTGTAAGAATTCTTTCACTTGTTGTAGCCCTTGGTGCATTAGGATATTTTGCCTGGCAGTACTTTGGAGAGCCCAATGGCAAGGCATACAAACTGGATAAAGAACATAATATTTACTACAAAGGTGAGGGAATGGATGAAGTAGCGGCAAAAAAACTCGCCGGCTACTTAAAGGAACAGGAATATTTTGAAAGCGGGAAAGAAGCAACGGTACAGATCACCCGGACAAAAGAAACAAAAGATACTGTTAACCTCAACTTCATCGTGGATAAATCAAAGATCACTGCTGATATGGAGGACAAGTTTGTACTCTTTGGTGGCATGATCGCAAGCAAGGTTTTTAACAACGCCCCATTGACGGTACACCTGTCAGATGATCATTTTAATGAAGTTAAAAATCTGGGCTACGCTAAACCGGTAGCAGATGAACCTGTACCACCAGCAAACAATACCAACACACAGTAATAACCGGTTGGTGACAATATGAGTGCCGAAACAACCGAAAATATATGCCCCGCCTGTTCCAAACCGGGAACAGGCGGGCATTGTACTTATTGCAGTGAAGTGATGCTACCCGAAAGGATCACTTTGAAACATATTTTCCATAGTATCCCCGATGTATTCTTTGATGTAGAGCATGGGCTTTTTTATAGCATTAAGACATTCATCAAACATCCCGGTGAAACCATACGCCGGTACTATAAAGGAGATCGCCAAAGGCATTATAAGCCACTTAAATTCGTACTTTTTCTCGGAGGTTTATATGCTTTTCTTTTTATTAGTTTTGGTATTCATAGTAACAGTTCAGGATACTACGAAGAACTTTACAATAATTCCTCCGCTGGTAAAATTTATGGTCACAATATTGACCTGTTCTCCCAACAATGGGACTCCTTACTAAGGATGATACAATTTCCCCTTATTGCATTGATCACATGGGCCCTCTTCCGGAAGTTAAAATATAATTACGGCGAACATTTTGTAGCCAATGCATATTTCATTGGCGAGGTTTCACTTTACCAGATCATACTGTTCCCTGTGTACTACCTGGTGAACGGCTCAAAATGGATAGATATTCTCAATTATCTTTCCTTATTATGGATACTATTTTACTATGTCTATGCATTTTATGATTGGTTGTATCACAGGAAAACAACCAAAGGGCTTACTATTTGCATCCTACTTGTCGTTTGTCTTTTTATTCTTATCCAGTATATAACATTTCTGTTAAGCCCTGTATTGTATGATATTAAAGTAAGGATTTGGGGCTCCTGATCAATTATTGAGTGCAGGTACCCTGTTTTTTAGTATTTTCAATATTCATTCTCATCAACATGCAAACTGCTTCCAAAAAAATTATCAATGGATGGGCCATGTACGATTGGGCCAACTCGGTATATAACCTGGTGATCACGTCCACGATCTTTCCGGCATATTATGAAAGTATAACAAAACTAAACGGGGATGATACAGTTACTTTCCTGGGAAGAAAATTTGTGAATACCGCTTTGTACAATTATGCGATCGCATTTGCGATACTGGTAGTAGCAGTGTTGATACCTATCCTTTCATCCATTGCAGACTATAAAGGCAACAAAAAGAATTTCATGCGCTTCTTTTGTACGCTTGGAAGCATTGCCTGCAGTTGCATGTTCTTTTTTACCGACAAAAATTCTATGGGCATTGGAATTACCTGTGTGGTAGTTGCCTGTGTTGGTTTTTGGTGCAGCCTCGTGTTTTACAATTCCTACCTGCCCGAAATCGCATCAGAAAAAGACAGTGATATGGTTAGTGCAAAGGGATTTACGATGGGTTATATAGGCAGTGTGTTGCTACAGATAATCTGCCTTGTGCTGGTTTTTACAATGAAAGATGGCGCGCTTGCTGCCAGGCTGTCTTTTGTAATGGTAGGTTTATGGTGGATCGGCTGGGCACAAATTCCTTTTAACAGGCTTCCCAAGGGAGAGCCCGCTGCAAACCGGCCTGATAAAAATATTTTTGCCAACGGATTCATCGAATTAAAAAAAGTATGGGGCCAGGTAAAAAGTATGCCGGTATTAAAAAGATTTTTATCTGCCTTCTTTTTTTACAACATGGGCGTGCAAACAGTAATGCTTGCTGCTGCTCTATTTGGTGCAAAAGAATTGAACCTGCCAACTGATAAACTGATCATCACCATCCTGATCATACAACTTGTAGCTATTGCCGGCGCTTATTTAATGGCAAAGCTTGCGGAAAAACATGGCAACCTCCAGGTATTGGCGGCGGTAGTAATAATATGGATACTGATCTGTGTTGCCGCTTATTTTACTACAACCGGGATGGAGTTTTATTTATTGGGCGCAGCAGTAGGACTTGTAATGGGAGGTATCCAGTCATTAAGCAGAAGCACTTACAGTAAACTGATGCCCCAAACAAAAGACACTGCATCTTTCTTTAGTTTTTATGACGTCACAGAAAAGATCGCTATCGTCATTGGCATGTTCACATTTGGTTTATTGGAAGAATTAACCGGGAGCATGCGCAACAGTATATTGGCCATCATGATATTTTTTATCATTGGGTTCTTTCTTCTGCTTTCAACAATATCGGCGAAAAAAAAGCAAATTGCAATAAATTAGTTTCTATACACTGATAAGAGTATCCTTAATGAATTTGTATACCATCAATACCGGTTATTTTAAATTAGACGGCGGCGCCATGTTTGGTGTAGTGCCCAAAAGCATCTGGAATAAACTGAATCCCGCAGATGAGAACAATATGTGCAGTTGGGCTTTACGTTGCCTGTTGATCGAAGATGGTGATAAGCTTGTGCTGGTTGATAACGGTATGGGCGATAAGCAGGATGCAAAATTCTTTGCACATTATTATTTGCACGGGAATGATACTTTGGATAAGTCGTTGGCCAAACACGGTTTCAGTAAAGATGATATCACCGATGTTTTTTTAACGCATTTACATTTTGATCATTGTGGCGGCAGCATAAAAAAAGAAGGGGATAAACTGGTCCCCGCTTTTAAAAATGCCACTTACTGGAGCAATGAAAGGCACTGGAAATGGGCTACCAACCCCAATGACAGGGAAAAAGCAAGTTTTCTAAAAGAGAATATCTTACCCATTGCCGAAAGCGGGCAACTTAAATTCATTGAAACACATGCTGCTGAATTACCAGCTGCGATCAGTATCCGCCAGGTATTTGGCCATACTGATGCCATGATGTTGCCACAGGTCAATTACAAAGGAAGAACAATTGTGTATATGGCCGACCTGCTTCCTTCCATGGCACATATCCCGCTACCCTATGTAATGGCCTATGACATGTTCCCACTTACCACGTTGAATGAAAAAAAATCATTTCTTACCGAGGCCCAACAAAAAGATATTATCTTATTTTTTGAACACGATCCACAGGTAGAATGTTGCACACTACAACTAACGGATAGGGGGATACGACAAGGAGAAGCCTTTAATTTAAATGAGTTGAGTTGATGATGCTAGTTTATTACACGAATTCATTTCGGATTAAAAACAACTGCTTTTAATTCGTGAATACATCACCGTACGCTTATCAGCGAGGTTAGCGGGTAACGCAGGTTCTTGTAACCCATCATATCTACCTTAATGCTGCCTACTGCAATGGGGCTTTCTACCCTCAGCAATAAATGGTTGGGATCGTCGCCTATCCAGGCAATCATTTTTTCTCCGCCTTCAAAAATGGTTCCTTTTATCAGCAGCGGTTTGAATTTAATAGCGTTGAATTTTCCGTATCGGGTCTTGATCTTTTCCTTGCCTATATAACGGATGTACATGTGAAAAACTTCGTCATCGAGGAACATGTCGAATGGTATCTTATCATCCACTTTATATTTATCGAAATTGATATTGCGTGCGTAATACACGGAGCTAACTACGTCTTGTATGCAATTGGTGACATTAAAGACGCCATTAGTACTAACGGCTGTTTTGGCGCCTTGGTTAAAAGTTACATTATTATATTTCTTATACCCGCCCTCATCTACATTGCGGATAAATTTATAAGGAAGAAGGCTGGCCGTATCAATATAAGATTCATACCTGTCTCTTACCTTAAAGAAACCATCAAAGAAAGAATACGATTTACCATCCCCGATACAATGATAGACCGGCTTACCGTTAAACCTTTCCAAGGTGGTAGTGAAATTGGCTTCTCCTGCGCCAATGTACATGCCGAGTGTACTGTAATACACTTTCATGGTAACCTGCTCCCCGTCCTGGAAAGCGGTGTTCTTTATGCCACAACCTTCATCATAAGAAGGCTTTAAACTTAAACAACAAAATCCCAGCGCTAGCAGGCTGAACTTAGGGTAGAGTATCATCTATCTTTCTTTATTTTAATTCCTAAAATTAATAAACTCCCGATTAATGCAGGTATAAACAAATTTATGAACCAAATACTGAATGTCACTGCCAAAATTCCAACCAGGTTCCCGCTATAAGCAAAGAGGGTTTTTGCAATGGTTCCTCTTATTCCTAATTCCGCAACTGCAAAGGATGGAATGATCGCCAATATCCAAAACAACAACGTAACCAACCAAAAACTTTGCCAACAATCTTGTTCTACCTGCATCAATTGCAGCATAAAGATGTATTGTAAAGCGAAAACAAGGTAGCGGCCGAATGATAATAGCAGTAACCTTAACAAAACTTTCGCATCGAATGTTTCCAATATGTTAATGTATTTTGAAAACCGATCGGCATAAGGCAATTTTTTGACAAAGTGTATCAGCCAGCTTAACCTGAAATAAAAGAACAATAACCCGATCGTCACGAAAATACTTCCGTATAAAAAAAGCCGTACCCAAAAAAAAGAGAGCCCCATTCCAAGGGTGACCTCATCCTTTGCAAAAAAAAGAAAAAGCAAACCAAAACATCCCATCAACGCGGTTATGATCAATTGGGCAATTCCCCCGGCAATGGATAAGGACACTGCTGTTAAACGATTCCCTTCATTTATAAAAAGTACCCTGCCTGCATATTCCCCCATACGATTGGGTGTGTTCAATGATAATGTAACGCCGCACAGTACCGATTTGAATGCCTTCATAAAAGATATCGGTTGGATGGTTCGTACCAGTACCTGCCACTTTCCCGCTTCAATGCCCCAATTCACGAATACCATAATGATCACCAGCCAGAATTTCCAGGCCATGGCACCAAACGGAACTGTTTTTATCAAGGCAAATGCTGTATCAAGGTCAGGTTGATGTTTTACCTGTTGGTACAAAGAGTAGAACAGCCAAACTGCTAATAATGGCCCAAGGAACCACTTGATGAATATTTTGATACTTTTGTTCAATACACAATGTTACTTCAATTATCAAAGTAGAAAAAATTATTGCTCCAGTGCAGAAAAGTTCAGCCATCATTTTAGGTATCGATCCTGGCACCATTATCATGGGATATGGTTTGGTAGCAGTAAAAGGAAATAAAATTTCGTTGCTTGAAATGGGTGTGTTACATCCCGGGAAACAAAAAGATTCCTATAAAAAATTACAGTTGATATTTAATACCGTAAGTGGCCTTATTACAAAATATCAGCCCAATGCTTTTGCCATTGAAGCACCATTTTTTGGTAAAAATGTTCAAAGTATGTTGAAGCTTGGCCGGGCACAGGGTGTTGCCATTGCTGCT
Organism: Bacteroidota bacterium; assembly: GCA_025362055.1. Taxonomy (GTDB): domain Bacteria; phylum Bacteroidota; class Bacteroidia; order Chitinophagales; family Chitinophagaceae; genus Ferruginibacter. Next base: position 30,768 of record JANYIM010000126.1, on the reverse strand, counting down.
GCCATGCGTCATGGGCTGGATGTTACAGAATATTCGCCTAAAAAAATAAAGCAATCCATAACAGGCAATGGCAATGCAAACAAGGAACAGGTAATGAAAATGTTACAGCATATCCTGGCTTTTACAGAAGATCCGAAACATTTTGATGCTACTGATGCTTTGGCTGTTGCAGTATGTCATCATTTTCAGCAAAATTCACCCACCGGTGTAAGTGGGAAAAAGACGAATGCTTGGTCGGATTTTATTGCTAAGAACCCTCAACGGGTAAAGAAAGTTTAAAATACGGCGTTTAGGCTATTCAATTTGTTGATACGCTTTCAACCCAAACGCCCTAACTATGAACTTCTCCTGTTAACCTGCCATTAACACCCTTACCTTTATTTTTCTAAAACCTTTGTGCGTTAAATTAATATGGTCATTCGTTCAAAAACATTGCGCTTTGTGATACTGACCAGTACCGTATTGGTCACTATCATCATTGCAGTACAGTTATTCTGGCTGCAGAAAGTGTACCTATATGAAGAGAAGCAATTCAATATCAATGTTTCCAAAAGTATCCGCGGATTGTATGATGACATGGAACTGGTAAATGACGTTTCGGATAATGGCCAAAAAGTAATTGAAAACCTGAATCCCGACCTCTACCTGTTAAGGATTGATTGCAGTCCTAATTTAGACAGCCTCTGGTTAAATCTTAAATCGGAGTTCACGGATTTTGATGTGTACACCGATTGTAAAGCCGCCGTATACAGCACCGAAAAGAACGCCTATACCGCACAGGAGTATATCGATCTGCCGGATTCCTATCATTCCACATTAAAGGACAATAAGGTTCCATTCTACAAAAGAGACTATTCTTATATCGCATTATTTTTTCCCCACCGCGGACAGTACATTTTAAAACAAATGCTTTTCTGGATAGCATCAAGTGGGCTGTTATTATTGGTGCTGATAGGTTTTGGTGCTAGTATCTTTTACCTGTATCGTCAAAAATTCCTGAATGAGACACAAAAGGATTTTGTAAATAATTTTACGCATGAATTTCGTACACCCCTGGCCGTTATAAAAATCGCCGCCGATGTATTGCAACAGGATAATATCCTCGAAAAGCCCGACCGGCTCAGGAACTATGCAGGCATTATCAATGAACAGACCACCCACCTGCAGGCACAGATCCAACGCCTCCTGGAAATTGCTTATACCGACAGAAGTTCTCTCCCGCTTGAGAAAGAAACCCTGGATGGCAATGCTTTGCTGCAACAAGCCATTAATGACTTGCAGCCACTGATAGAACAAAAGAATGCTATCATTAGAACATCATTTGAATCGGCAGACGCTTTGATCAGTGCCGACAGGTCTTACTTGCTTTTAACCTTCATCAACCTGATAGAAAATGCCATTAAGTATTCGCTGAAGCCGGTCATTACGGTATCTTCCCGGGATGCCGGGCCCGATTTTTGCATTGAGGTAAAAGATAACGGGATCGGTATAAATGAAGCGCATCATAAAAAAATATTTGACCGTTTTTACCGGATCACCCAAGGCGATATACATACCGCACAAGGATTTGGCCTTGGCCTGAATTTTGTGAAAAAGGTAATTGATGCACATGGTGGAAAAATTGAAGTGCAGAGTGAAGAAAAAAAAGGAAGCACATTTATCATAAAAATTCCACGAAAATAAATATCACTATGAGCAAAGCAAAAGTATTACTCGCAGAAGATGATCTTTCCCTAGGCTTTGTCATTAAAGACAATCTCCAGGATGCAGGATATGAAGTAACGCACTGCCCTGATGGTGAAGTGGCGTGGCAACAATTCCAAAAGAAGGGCTTCGACATTTGCCTGCTCGATATCAATATGCCTGTAAGAGATGGTTTTTCCCTTGCAAAAAAGATCCGCCAGCAAAGTGATATCGTTCCCGTTCTTTTTATAACGGCCAAGACCATGCAGGAAGATAAACTGAAAGGATTTCAAACGGGGGCAGATGATTATATCACCAAACCTTTCAGCATGCAGGAATTACTGTTACGTATGGACGTTTTTTTAAGGCGTACAAAAAAATTACAGGCCGATACAAAAGAGGAATACCAGGTTGGTAAGCTCCGGTTTGTATTCAATGAATTGAAATTATACAATAAGGGAGAGTTTATTGCGCTCACGCAAAGAGAATCTGATCTTTTGCGATTCTTTGCACAACACACAAACAAAATATTAAAGCGCGAAGAAGTGTTACTGAATGTATGGGGCAAAGACGATTATTTCCTGGGAAGAAGCATGGACGTGTTCATCACCAAGCTCCGCAAACATTTTAAGGCCGATCCCAACATTGTGCTGGAAACTATACATGGCGTTGGTTTCAGGTTACAAGTAAATGAATGAAATGTAAAAGAGTTCAAATAATTTTAACCCCTTGCAAAATGTAAATGCTACACAACTTTTACAGTTTACATTTATTATTCTACATTTTTAATTTCGGCCAGTATCCTTTCCTGCACTTCTTTTAGCTCTTCTTTGGAAACAGCAAGTTTAGCCCGTGCAAAGTTCAGGTCATTAGAAGAATTAATGGGCACAAGGTGCATATGTGCATGAGGCACTTCCAAACCAATTACACTGATACCGCATCTTTTACAATCAAAGGCTTTTTCTATGGCATGGGCAATGGGTTTGGCAAATACCAGCATTTCAGCAAGGTAATCGTTTGGCAGGTCGAATAACTGATCGATCCCGATCTTTGGAACAACCAATACATGACCTTTTACCAACGGTGCGATATCCAGGAAGGCAAAAAATTTTTCATCTTCCGCAATTTTAAATGAAGGGATCTCTCCTGCAATTATTTTTGAAAAAATGGTCATGATATTTTTTAGGCGAGAAGTAAATACTAAGTAGTGATGTAGGGGTTTTCAAGTAATGAATGTTCTTTTCCACTCACTACCGGCCACTACCTCTTTTACACTTCAATATTCTCTACTTTAAAATTAAGCACGCCGGCAGGAACCGTTACCTCAACAGTATCTCCGATCACTTTACCCAAAAGGCTTTTACCAATGGGTGATGTAACCGATATTTTTCCCAGCTTCAGGTCGGCTTCATTCTCCGAAACGATCTTATAGGTCACTTTCTTTTTTGTACCCAGGTTGGTGAGTGTTACACGGGTGAGTATGGTAACTTTACTGGTATCGATATTCTTTTCATCCAATATCTGTGCAGTAGCAATGATACCTTCCAGGTGTTTGATCTTTGCTTCGAGCATACCTTGTGCCTCCTTCGCTGCATCATATTCTGCATTCTCTTTCAGGTCACCTTTTTCACGAGCTTCCCCAATTGCCTTGCTTGCAGCAGGGCGCTGTACACCTTTCATGTGCTGCAATTCCGTCTTCAGTCTTTCAAATGTCTCCGCAGTGATATAATTGGTATCGCTCATAAAAAATCGTTTACGTGAACAGAAAAAAAATACAACGCCCCAGAAAGCCTAAGGCGTTGCATATATTACAAAAGTAGTAAAAATTTATATTCCAAGCTTTTCTAAGAGTATGGTGCTCATCTTATAAAACGCCTCCGCAGAATAGCCTGCAATATGCGGCGTTAGTATCACATTGCTTTGTTTTACCAGCAGGTCCATCTCGGCTTTTTCAGCAAGGGAGAAGGAATCCGGTTTTTCATTCTCCAGCACGTCCAGCGCAGCTCCTGCGACCAGGTGCTGTTGTAATGCATTTATCAAAGCGCTTGTTTTTACTACCTGGCCCCTGGAAGTGTTAATGATATATGGTTTTTGTTGCAATGAGTTAAAAAAATCCTCGTTGGCCATATACTTTGTTTCTGCACTAAGTGGCACATGAAAGCTGATCACATCGGCATAACGGGAAAGTTGCTCCAAACTTGCCTCCTTAATATATCCTTCTCCAAAATCAAATTTATATTTATCGTATGCCAGTACCGTTACATTAAAAGCTGAGAGTAATTTTGCAAAAGAACTGCCCGTATTACCAAAGCCGATGATGCCAATTGTTTTACCGCTTAATTCAATTCCGCGATTTGCTTCCCTGATCCATTCCCCTTTTTTTATTTCATCAAAGCTACTGTTGATCCTATGCATGAGGCCCAGCAACATTCCCAACGCATGTTCAGCAACTGCATTGCGGTTACCTTCAGGGCTGCTTACACATTTTATCCCTTTGCTTGCGGCATAAGCCACATCGATCAGTTCCATACCACTTCCAAGCCTCCCGATCCATTTTAGATTAACCGCCTTATCTATGATGTTTTTATCAATGGTTAATCTTGTTGTTACCAAAAGCCCTTCTGCTTCACCAATGATATCATATAAGCCATCATAACTTATTGCAGGAACATATATAACTCCATAACCTTTTTGCTCAAGGGTTTCCGGGAGCCATTCATGAACTTTCGCAGTTATAATTACCTGTCTTTTACTATGCATCTCTTATAAAATGTTTTATCTTACCTAAAATTAAACTGCATTTTATGTTTTGTAAAACTTCTTTTTTGCTGCTCTCCCTGCTCTTTTGTTTTTTTGCTGGTTTTGCCCAGCTAACTAACCTCGACGAAAATAAACCTGCTGTTATTAACGGTGTCGAATATGGTTATATTCTCAGGAATGAACAATTAAAATCTGCAAAAGGCGAAGAATACGGCCGTTTTGAAATTAGTTTATATGCTACTAACAAAAGCGGTTGTACTAAATTATACTCCAACCGTAACTCGTTTCTTTCCGGTGATGCACAAAACCTTCTTGTAACGTTCAATTGCAATAATGCCAATGGTAAAAGATTAACTGCTAAAAGCGGCACCGTGAAAGCACGGGATTTTTATATCAATGCAAAAGTTACCGAAAACGGCAAAGAAGTCAGCCAGTCTGTTAAAGCAGGTTATATCTTTCGAAATGGTGAAACCATTAAAACCGATATCATTGTATTAGTCCCAAAAGGAGAACGCCCTGTTATGAACTGCACATTGAATGATCCACCCGAATTACAATAATTATCGGGCAGCAATCATACTGATCTCCACATTCACATTCTTAGGCAACCCCTTTACCGCAACCGTTTCCCTTGCAGGAAATTCTGACTGGCCGGTAGCGGCACTATTTTCAAAGTACTTGCCATAGATCTCATTCACCTGGCCAAACAATTCCATATCACTTAAAAATATGGTGGTCTTAACTACCTGATTGAAGTGCATGGAAGCTGCTGCCAGTATAGCCTTCAGGTTTTGCATCACCTGGTGTGTTTCGGCAATGATATCTGCATTCACTAATTCAGTAGTTCCCGGTTTTAAAGCTATTTGTCCAGAAATGAAAAGCATATTGCCTGTCAATACCGCCTGGTTATACGGGCCAATGGGTGCAGGTGCATTGGGTGTATTGATGATCTCTTTTGTCATTTTATTTTATTTACAGAAATACAAATATATCTTTTCTCAACCACGTATTTTTGTAAAAAATTATTCATGAAGATCGTAGTAGCAGCAGGCGACCGGCAATGGGAAGAGTTGACAGGCACGAATGCCGAAATAGAATGGATAAGGGTTGCTGGTGGGAATGCTTTTACCCGAAATACAACAGCAGATGCCTTTATTGATTTGAAAGAAAGCATTGTGCTGAGTGATTATGCAGGATTGGAAAAACCTGTCTTAATAAATGCGGTAACAACCACTTTAACCGCAATGGATGCCCCCGAAAATGTAATTCGTATCAACGGGTGGCCCGGTTTTTTACAAAGGCCTGTTTGGGAAGTTGCCGGTACAATAGATGATACCGCCAAAGCTCTATTTGAAAAATTAAGTAAAAAAATAACGGTTGTTGCGGATCAACCTGGTTTGGTAGCCGCAAGGATCATTTCCATGATCATCAACGAGGCATATTTTACCGTAGCTGATAAAGTGAGCAGCAAAGAAGAAATTGATACCGCCATGAAGTTGGGCACCAACTATCCATTCGGGCCTTTTGAATGGGCTGCCGCCATTGACCCCGCAAATGTACTTGAGTTACTGCAACAACTAAATATAACGGATAAACGCTATCGGCCAGCGCCATTGCTGCTTGAAGAAGTAACCGGCGATCATTCATGAGTATCATATTAAATATCGATACCGCAACAGAAAATGCACACGTAAGCATTGCAAATGACGGCATTGTACTAAAGTCGTACCACAACGGGTCGCAGAAAGACCATGCTTCTTTTTTACAACCGGCCATTCAGCAACTGGTGAAAGATGCAGCTGTTACATTAAACGATATTGATGCCATTGCTGTTACTGCCGGCCCGGGTTCCTATACCGGTTTACGGGTGGGCATGGCAAGTGCCAAAGGTTTATGTTATGCATTAAATAAACCCCTGATCTTATTAAATACCCTGGAAGTATTAACGGCATCGGCTATACGCCAATTAACGGATCAGCCAATCAACAAGCTCACGCTCTTATGCCCCATGATCGATGCCCGCCGAATGGAAGTTTTTACGGCGGTATATGATCCGGAACTTTCCATAATAATATCGCCATTGGCATTGATACTCGACGATCAATCTTTTAGAGAGGAACTATCAGGCGCAAGGGTCATTTTTTTTGGCAACGGCTCGGCTAAGTGGAATACCATTTGCCAGGACCCGAATGCCTCCTTCGAAACCGTCGCTATCCAACCGGAGGCAATGGCCAATCTCTCGGGTTTGCTCTTTTCCCGTGAACAATTTTCAGACCTTGCATATAGTGAGCCGTTCTATTTAAAAGAATTTCAAACAGTTATCAAAAAATAGCCCTCCGCTTGTGTATTAAAGGGTTTCCTTAACAAGTAAAAGCCCTTGCATAAACAATTTTTCGTATATTTGTACGTTCAAACATTGTTCAAGCATAATTAAAATTTAATTCTTATGATGGTTGCGTCTCAATCAAATGAGCAGACATTGTCGTCTGCCAAACCTTCTACCGGTTCTTCTATTAATGTGGATTACCATGCGCTTAAAAAAGCCGCGCTGGTATTAAGGGCATTAAACCACAAGCTTCGCCAGCAGTTACTTAAACTCATTGAAGAGGAAAAAAAGATCACTGTTACTGAGATCTATGTGCGTTTACGTTTGGAGCAATCCGTTGCATCCCAACACCTTGCCATATTGCGTAAAGCAGGTATCGTTAATACGGAACGTGATGGAAAATTCATTTTCTATACGGTGAACTACAAACGTATAGATGAAATAAGCCATTTTGTGAAAGAATTGGTAGGCTAATATTTCAGGAAATTTAATTTTAACAACGGATGTATCATGCATCCGTTTTTTTATTTTTATCTTTGCAACAGGTCAATTTCAAAACTAGAAATCATATACATGTTCATTAAACAATTATATACCGGCTGCCTCAGTGAAGCAGCATATTATATTGAAAGCGAAGGTGAAGTTGCCATCATTGATCCGTTACGGGATACGGAGGAATATACCAGGATGGCCAGGGAAAGAAATGCGAGTATCAAATATATCTTTGAAACACATTTTCATGCAGATTTTGTAAGTGGCCATCTTGATCTTAGTAAACAAACCGGCGCACCCATCATTTACGGTCCCGGTGCAAAAACAAATTTTAAAGCTTATAACAGTAAAGACGGTGAAATATTCAAGCTCGGAAAAATAAGTTTTGAAGTATTGCATACACCCGGGCATACCTTAGAAAGCACTTGTTATTTATTAAGAGATGAGAAGGAAAAGCCGCATGCCATTTTCACAGGTGATACCCTATTCGTTGGTGATGTGGGCCGGCCCGACCTCAGCAGCGGAGACATGAGCAGTGAAGAACTTGCGGGAATCATGTACGATACCCTTCAAAATAAAATATTACCATTAGCAGATGATGTGTTGGTATATCCTGCACACGGAGCAGGCAGCAGTTGCGGAAAAAATATGGGGCCCGAAACATTCAGCACCATTGGTGAGCAAAAACAACATAATTATGCGTTACAACCTCAAACAAAAGAGGAATTTATTGCGGCTGTTACGGATGGACTTGCTATTGCGCCAAAATATTTTGCGATCAATGCTAAAATAAATATGCAGGGCTATGACAGTCTGGACGATGTGAAGCAAAAAGGATTGACACCCTTAAGTATAGACGATCTTAAAAAAATGATGGCGGATGATGTGATGGTATTGGATACAAGGCATGCTACCATATTCACGCAGGGATTCATACCCGGCAGTATTTTCATCGGCCTGGAAGGAAGGTTTGCAGAATGGGCAGGAAGTTTATTGCCATTTGACAAACCAATGATACTGGTTACAGAAATGGGTAAAGAAGAAGAAACCGTGGTACGATTATCAAGGGTTGGTTTCTCTTCCATGTTAGGTTATTTAAAGGGTGGCTTTGATGCATGGGCCGCCGCCGGGGAAACAGTTGACCTGATCATTAATGTGGAAGCGGATGAACTGGCAATGGACATTCCGAACGACCCTAATTTACTGGTGGTGGACGTTCGGCGCGAAACAGAATATGCAGATGGGCATATAAAAGATGCCCGGCTTCTTCCGCTCAATGAAATGAATGACCTGATGAATATTGCACAGTTTGATGAGAAACAAAATCTATACGTGCATTGTGCCGGTGGTTACAGAAGCGTGATCGCTTCTTCCTTATTAAAAAGACAGGGCATCCATAACCTTCGAAATGTTTTAGGTGGCTGGGGAAAAATAAAAGAACAAAAAACAATTAAGGTTGAGAAGGATGCAAGTGTGTTGAATTAAATATTTTCTTACCCGTTTTCCTTATCCCATCACTTCTCCATACTCCGGCTTCCAGTCAAATTTAAAACGCCGGTGGCTCCACAAATAATTGGGAGGATCTTCTTTGATGGTCTTTTCCAGTATATCCCGGTACAGGCAGGTAAGTTCTCCGGGTTTAGTATCAGTACCCTTTTCAGCAAGTAGGGTGGTTTCAAAATGATAATACCCTCTTTTTATTTTCTTAAATCCAACATACACAACTGCAGCATTATTCTTGATCGCACCTTTCTCCGGTCCGGTTACGAAAGGTGTTGGGCGGCCAAAGAATTTGATCCAATAGGCATTGGAAGGATCACCCGGATTCTGATCGGCGCCCAAAGCCATGATATATTGTTTTTGAAAAACATCAAACATCTTACTCTTAAAATCAGCAGCGCTTATAAAAATGGCTCCATACCTGGTGCGAAAGTCATGAAATATCCTGCTGAAGATCTTATTGCTGATGGGTATATATATTGCCACCATCGGAATCTTCAATTCGAGGGAATACAGGAGGCTGCCATATTCCCAGTTAAACTGGTGGCCACCTAAAATATTGATATTGTAGCCCTTGTCGATCAATCCATTCAATATTTCAAAAGTACCGGTATTGCGTTTTACCAGTTGCTTTTTTGAAATAGAGATCATTTTTAAGGTCTCGATGAAGGTGTCAGTGAAGTATTGATAAAATTTACGGGCAATCTTCTTTCTTTCTTCCTCCGTTTTTTCGGGAAAGGCTATACGCAAATTATTTAAAATAATTTCTTTTCTGTATTTGATAACGTTACGCAACAGGAATGCAACAAAATCGCTGATGCCATACAAAATAAAAAAGGGAAGTAAGGAAACCAGGTACAACAACGGGTAAACTATATAATACATGCTTGCAATTAAGTTTTAAAGATAACTGATAATACAATAGTTACTTGTATTGCCAGTAATGTTTTTGCCCGATCAATTTTATATAAATTGTAGTAAATATTTAATGGCACAAAACCTTATGTTTAATTTGCATGCCACTTATCTTATGATCTCTCCATAACCCGGCTGCCATTCAAATTTAAAACGTTTGTGGCTCCACAGATAATTGGGTTTATCACTCCTGATCGCTTTTTCCAACTCATCCCTGTACAAACCGGTGATCTCTCCCCTACCGGTATTGCCTCCATTCTCTGTCAATAAAACCGATTCAAAATGATAATGCCCTCTTTTAATCCTTTTAAATGCAACATATACTACCGGAACCTTGTTTCGTACGGCACTTTTTTCAGGGCCAACCAGGAAGGGGGTTGGGCAATTAAAAAAATTGATCCAGTAACCTCTTTTAGGATTTGAAGGAGACTGGTCTGCAGCCAATACCAATGCATATTGATTTTTAAAAACGGTATGCATTTTATTGCCAAAACTTTCTGAGCTTACCAACACAGCACCAAACCTGCTGCGTATCTTAAGCATCAACCTGTCGAAGGTCTTATTTTTCAGCGGGTGATAGATCGTTATAAAAGGCACATTCAACATTGCGGAATATAAAAGATTGGCATATTCCCAGTTAAACTGGTGGCCACATAAAAGATTTACATTTTTTCCTTCTGCAAGCAGGCGATTAATAATATCAAAAGTGCCCGTTGTTCTTTTCGACATTCCTTTTTTGGAGATAGAAATGAATTTTAGCATTTCAATGAATGAATCCGTAAAGTACTGGTAAAATCTTCTGGCGATGAGCCTTCTTTCCTTTTCTGTTTTTTCGGGGAAGGCAATTTTTAAATTATCCCATATGATCTCCCGGCGATACCTGAAAACCCTGCATAACAGCAAAGCACAAAAATCGCTGATGCCATATAAAATAAAAAAGGGTAACAACGATAGTAAATACAATATTGGATAAATGATATAATACATTCTATTATTTGCAATAAAAGTTTACAGTACAATATTCTGCACCATGGAAGACTTGTTTGGATAATCCGTGTTAAAATGCAACCCCCTGCTTTCCTGCCTAAACTCGGCACATTTTACGATCAGGTAGGCAACGGTGATCATATTTCTTAACTCACATAATTGTGGTGATACGATCGTTTTTTGATACAATGCTTCTGTTTCTGCATAAAGCAGGTCCAATCTTTTCATCGCCCGGTGAAGCCTTTCATTATTCCGGACAATACCAACATAATCGCTCATCAGCAATTTCAATTCCTTTACGCTTTGTGTGATCAGGATCATTTCTTTGGGCACATTGGTTCCATCAGCTTTCCAGTCGGGGATGGCCCCCACCAGCCCTCCTCCGGAAAAGGAGGCTTCCGAAGCGTCAATTAATTCAACGCTTTTTTCATAAGCCCGGTGTGCAAATACCATTGCTTCTAAAAGAGAATTACTTGCAAGCCGGTTGGCACCATGTAAGCCGGTACTGGCACATTCTCCGGCAGCAAATAAATTTTTTATTGAAGTTCTTCCCCATTCATCTGTTTTTATCCCGCCGCAACTGTAATGTGCTGCAGGTGCTACGGGGATCATTTGCCTTGTAATATCAACACCAATACTCAGGCACTTCTCATAGATATTGGGGAAATGCTCAATGAACTTTTCTTTACTGAAATGCCTGCAATCCAGGAAAACATTTTCTGTACCTGCCACTTTCATCTCATTGTCGATCGCCCTTGCCACAATATCTCTTGGTGCAAGGTCCTTTCGTTTATCATATCGTTCCATAAAAGCCTCGCCAGAATCACTTCTTAAGATACCACCATCGCCCCTAACCGCTTCCGTTATCAGGAATGATTGTCCGCGCACCCCCGGTTCATACAATGCCGTAGGATGGAATTGTATGAACTCCATGTTCTCGATCCGTCCTTTTGCACGATACACCATTGCTACACCATCGCCGGTTGCAATAGACGGGTTAGTGGTTGTACGATATACCTGTCCGTTCCCTCCCGTTGCAAGCAAAGTGATCCCGGATAATATCTTTTCAATTTTATTGCTGGCAAGGTTCAGCACATACACGCCGTAACATTCAATATCAGGTGTTGATTTTGTGATGAGATAACCCAGGTGATGCTGTGTAATGATATCCAGCACAAAACAATGGCTGATCAGCTGAATATTGGGTTTCATTTTGATCGTTTCCAGCAAGGCCCTTTCCATTTCTTTACCGGTAACATCCTTATGATGCAATATCCTGGATTCACTGTGCCCTCCTTCCTTACCTAATTTAAAATCACCCGTTGGTTCTTTATCAAATCTTGCACCCCAGTCAATGATCTCTTTTATTCTGTCCACACCTTCTTTTACCACGATCTCAACAATATGTTTATCACATAAGCCATCTCCTGCGATCAAAGTATCTTCAATATGCTTGTTAAAACTGTCCTTATCAAAATCCATTACCCCGGCAATTCCGCCCTGGGCATATTTTGTATTCGTTTCGTCGCTCTGTGTTTTGGTGAGAATGGTCACCGTTTTATCCGGGCGATCCTGCGCAATTTTTAAGGCATAGGTCAGCCCGGCGATACCACTTCCTATTACAAGAAAATCTGTTTGCATAAATACACTGCTTACATTTAAAAAAAATTGAAATACAAAATTACTTGAAGTATATTGTAAATGAAATTATTAAACCCGTTTGTATGAAGAAAATCATATACTTTTTGATCGTACCGCTTGTTTGTACACACCCGGGTAAGGCCCAGGCAATTTTTACGCCACCTGCTACCGCTTCTATACCCGTCATTGATACGCTGCATGGTGTTTTACTAACGGATAAATACCACTGGCTGGAAGATAAAACAGATCCGAAAGTAGTGGAATGGACAAAGGCCCAGCATGATGCCGGGGAAAAATTCCTAAAGGAAACTCAAAAGTCTTATCCCGGTTTCCGCGATGAAATAGCTGCTTTCATAGATCTTGATTATGAAGGGCCGTTAGACAGGGAAGGCAAACGTGTTTTCCAGGATGTTAAGCGCAAAGGAGACAAACAGAATAAACTATATACCATCATCAACGGAAAAAAGATACTGATCTGGGACCCGGTGCAGCTGGATACATCAGGTAATACATCTACAAGCGGTGTGCAATACACTTATGATGGTGAAAGAGCGGCAGTAAGCGTACAAAAAAGTGGTGCTGAAATTACCACTACCTATATCATCGATACCCGCACAGGAAAGGCCTTATATCCTCCTTTGAAAAATACATTTGGTTACCAATGGACAAAAGATCAGCAGCACGCTTATTTCACCATTCGCACACAGGAAGATGTTGATAAGCAACTGCCCTTAAAAACCTATTGGTGGAAATTGGGCGACCCCATTGATAAAGCTATCATGATGGGCAGTACCAATGATGCAAAAAATAGTTATTATATCTACGATAATCGTTATAGTGACGTGAGTTTTTCAGGCGAGAGTGATTTTTATTCAAACAGTTGCTGGATAAGGCCTACCGGGAGTATGGAAAAGGGAAAAATTATTTATGAAAGCAAAAAATTTGCAGCTTATCCTGATGCGATGGGTGACAAACTCTATATCATGACAAATGATAATGCACCCAATTATAAATTAATGATCGCTGATAAGAATGATCCTGACTATAAGAAATGGAAGGTATTGATAGCCGAAAGTGAAACGGTTATGCAAAGTTATGTGGTAACAAAAACAAACCTCATCATACAGGATAAAAAGGATATTCAAAGCAGGCTGACATTATATGACCTGGATGGAAAAAAACTTAACCAGGTTGCGCTGCCCGACATTGGCAATGTAAGTAGCCTTTCCTATGATCGGGAAGAAGATTCCGTTTATATTACCATGGCCACTTTTACTTCTACGCAAAAAACTTATGTAGCTGCTGCGTCCAACTTTAAATGGCGTTTATATTATAAAAGAGACCTGCCGATAGACATGAATAATATTGTTGGCGAAATAAAATTTTATACATCCAAAGATGGAACAAAAATACCTGCCTTTGTTGTTCACAGGAAAGACATAAAGTTAGATGGCAATAATCCATTGCTACTTACTGCCTATGGTGGTTTTAATGCTGGCATCTCACCGCATTATTATGGTTATTTTGCCCCTTTCATTAACCGTGGTGGCATTGTTGTTGAAGCGGGTATCCGTGGAGGTGATGAATACGGCGAGACCTGGCACCAAAACGGGATGCTGGCCAATAAACAAAACTGTTTCGATGATTTTAACAGTTGCGCCGAATGGTTGATCAAAGAAAAATATACAAATACAAACCGGCTGATTGCCGAGGGAGGAAGTAACGGGGGCTTACTGATGGGCGCTATCGCTACACAACGCCCCGACCTGTATAAAGCCATCGTTTGTGCGGTACCATTGCTTGACATGCTCCGTTACCATAAATTCCTGATCGCACGGTACTGGATACCCGAATATGGTTCTTCCGAAAATGAGGCCGATTTTCGCTGGTTATTGCGTTATTCACCTTACCAGAACATCCGGCAGGGTGTGAATATTCCCACCATGCTGGTAACGGCCGGCGCAAATGATTCGAGGGTGGATCCGATGAATGCAAAAAAGTTTGTTGCCGCATTACAAAATAATGCCGGGCAGATAAGTCCCATTATTTTGCATATGGATTATAACAGCGGGCACGGAAGCGGTCAAAGTACGGCACAGCGCATCGACAATATTGTCTTTATGTTCAACTTTATTATGAACCAGTTGGGGATGTAAAAACTTGTATTTTTAAGAACTGCTTAAATAATTCTACTCTAAAGTTCTCCTTTAGGGGGCGGAGGGGGTTACCCAGGCATCGCTTTCCTTCAATAAGTTTATCAACTCATCAACAGCCACTTCACTGGCAACATTTCTTTTTACTACTTCCTTGCCGCGGTATAAAGTGATCTTTCCTACGCCGCTGCCCACATACCCAAAATCAGCATCTGCCATTTCGCCCGGACCATTTACGATACAACCCATGATAGCGATCTTCACCCCTTTTAAATGATTGGTAACAGCGCGGATCTTTGCGGTGGTTTCCTGAAGGTCAAACAATGTTCTGCCGCAACTGGGACAACTGATGTATTCCGTTTTTGAAATGCGTGTACGCGTGGCCTGCAGTATGCCAAATGCAATGGAGTTCAATAGTTTTGTTTGCGGGGCAATCGTTTTGTTTCCAAAATGATGGCCTAAACAAACGCCGTCGCCGAACCCATCCAGTAATAGCCCGCCTGCTTCAATTGAATAATGAATTAAATTTTCATCATTGGTAGCATCATTGCTATCACAGATAATGATGGCGGGATTCTTTATGCCATCATTCATCAATTCCACAAACATCCTGCGTATGCTTTGCATTGCATTTTTATTGGTAGAACTTAAACAGATAACGGCGGTCTTATCTGTTTTCAGCTTTGCAGCTAATTCATTCCATGATGGTTGAATACCTGTATCAGTATTTTCTGAATAGCAATCAATCATTACAAAATTCAAATACGCCGATTTTTTTATTTTAGCATCAATATATTGAAAGCCATCAATGATGGGTATGTATTTGTTTTCGTTGTTTTTATTTTCTTCAATTGCATCTTCCCAAAAATGATGATAGCAGATCACTTTTAAGGTTCCTGGGAGGGCAAAATCAATTTTAGCATTTGTAAAAATATAATCAGCAGCCGCATCACCAATATTCCACTTGTCTGTTTCTGGATCATAATCATAACCGATACTTTGCAAGTCAGCGGGAATGATCTTTTCTATCTTACTAAAGTCGGCTACAACAACCGGCACATGCTTTCCACCAATATTGCTTACTTCAAATGTTTCTCTTCTTTTATATTCAAACGGGGAATAAGCAAACCTCGCCCCCAACACCTCTCCGGAAGCGAAAGGCTTCGAAGGGTCTTTCAATTTGTTATTCTCTGTAACCAGTGATGGGCTGGGTGTATATCGTTTAACGATGTCTTTACAAACCGGTATCTCCAGTTCCGGATCTTCCGTTAGGCTTACCCGTATGGTATCACCGATGCCATCTTCCAGCAAAGTGCCGATACCAATCGCCGACTTTATCCGCCCATCCTCCCCATCGCCTGCTTCGGTTACGCCTAGGTGCAAGGGATAACACTCTCCAAATTCATCTATCATGTGGTTAATGAGTAAGCGATAAGCCTGCACCATTACCTGCGGGTTACTACTCTTCATGCTAAGTACGATCTGGTGGTAATCCTTATTGCGGGCAATACGCAAAAATTCCATGGCACTTTCTACCATCCCCATGGCTGTATCACCATAGCGGCTCATGATCCTGTCGCTAAGACTTCCATGGTTAGTACCAATGCGCATGGCAGTACCATATTCCTTACAGATCTTTATTAATGGCGTGAAGCGTTCCCTTATTCTTTCAATTTCTTCTGCATATTCAGCATCCGTATATTCTATCTGCTCAAATTTTTTCTTGTCTACATAATTACCTGGGTTTACCCTTACCTTTTCTACGATACGGGCAGCGATCTCAGCTGCATTGGGCGTAAAATGAATGTCAGCAACTAGCGGAGTAGTGTACCCTCTTTTTCTGAGTTCGTCTTTTATTTGCTGTAAATTTTCTGCTTCATATTTTGAAGGGGCTGTAATGCGTACCAGTTCTGCACCGGCTTCGATACAGCGTATCGATTGCTCTACCGTGGCCATGGTATCCATTGTATCCGTAGTGGTCATGGTTTGCACACGGATAGGATGATCATTACCCAATAAAAGGTTGCCGATCTTTACTTCTCTTGTCTTGAGTCGTTTATATGCTGTTAATGATTCACAATAGAATTGCATGGCGATCTGTTGATGCAAAAATAACAATAAATAAGCGGGTTTGCTTACTGCATAAAAGGGGGTTGGTCACACCGACCTTACCAGTCCTTCTCCGGTTTGTTGGGCGAAGCCTCATTCACTTTTTTTAATTTATCCTGGAGATTTTTTTCCTGCTGCAATAATGCTTTTAGTTTTTCTTCTGCGTCCTGTTTGGTTAGTTTGGAAGGTTGTGGCTTTGGCTGATTTTGCTTATCCTCATCTTTTGGCTTTTGCTTGTCTTGCTGCTTCTGATCTTCTTTGGGCTTCTTTTGTTCCTTATCATTCTTTTCTTTTTGTTGCTGTTGCTTTTGCTGTACCAACGCCTTTTGCAGGTTCTGCCGGGCGTCGTCATCATCCGGACTTAATTTAAGCGCATTTTTATAAGCATCAATGCATTCAGGGATCTTTTTATTATTTTGTAACACTACCCCCTTGTTGTAAAAAGACCTGGCCTTGTCTTCCTTTGAGTTGGTATTCGTTACAGCATTTTCATAAGCGTTTACAGCTTCATCCGATTGCTTGTTCTTATACAATGCATTGCCCAAATTATAGGCTGCTGTTGCATTGGTGGGGTTTTTTTCTGTTACTTTCTGGTAATCGGCTATTGCTTTATCATATTCTTTTTTTTCATAAGCATCATTGCCTTTCTTAATGGTGGCTTTTTCGTTTTGAGCCGAAGATGCGATGGGTGATAAGCAATAAACAATAAGCAATAATGCAATTTTTCTAACAATAGGGATAATCCTGTTATCACTCATTCTTCTTTTTTCTGAAAGCAATATTTCAATAACCAATAAAACCAGTCCCAGCAATAAAAACCACTGAAAATAAGTTTTGTAATTCACTAAAGAATCTTCTGTTACAGTACGTTGGTCCATGCTGCCCAGCTGGGCATCTAATTTTGCAACAACATCATCTGTATTACTGAACAATTGGTAGATGCCATTGCCCTTGGCAGCAATGCTTTTTAATTCTTCTTCATTTAATTTTGTAATGACGGTGTTGCCATTATTATCTTTCTTTATTTCATTGGTTGTCTCATCAATTATTGTAGCGCCCTCCGGCGAGCCGATGCCTACGGTATTAATAATAATACCCTCATCGGCCATCTGGCTAGCAGTCTTTAAAGCGCCTTCATCATGATCTTCCCCATCACTGATCAAAATGACCGTTTTGTATTTTTTTTCTTTTGAATTAAAAGAAGTGCTGCACATATTCAATGCGTCTGCAATCACCGTTCCCTGTGTTGGTACAATATCCGGTGATGCTAATGAAAGGTACATTTTTGCAGCTCCGTGATCGCCGGTCAATGGCATTTGCAGATAGGCCCTTCCGGCAAAGACAACAATCCCAATGCGGTCATCAGGAAGTTTATCGATCAATTTAGCCAACAACTGTTTCGCCCTTTCCAGCCTGTTTGGCTTAATATCCTGCGCCAGCATACTCTTGCTCACGTCAAGGGCTACCATTATATCAATGCCGTTGCGGTTTACTTTTTCGGTTCCTGTTTTAGAGCGTGGGTTAGCTAACGCAAAAACAGTTACAGCAAAAGCAGCTACTACCAGTATAAATTTTATTGCAAATTTTTGGGGGGCGTAATTTTTAATCATTTCTTTCACCAGCCGCTCATCACCAATTTTCCTGATCGTTTTTTTCTTCCAGTCCAATACAAAAAAATACAGCAATGCCAATAAAGGAATAGCGGCCAATGCAATAAGGTATTCTATGTGTTGAAAACGAAACATATTGTAATGGGCAAATTAGCAAATGTGCCAATATGCAAAATGTTAAAAAGTTGAAGTACTGTTAAATGGAAACCGTTGGCACATCACATTTTTCCCTGCATGAAGCCCAATTGCTTTAGAATGCCTTTTGTGATATTCATTCGAATGGCACTGATATCCAGGCCGGGCTTTGCCGCTCTTACAAATGTTACAAAAAAATACACGTGATTATTCTCTTCGATCCATCCAACCACCCATCCTATATCGTTGTTCTTTTCATCAAAACCCCAGCCCGTCTTATAACTTAATTTGTAAGCTGTATTGTTTTCCTGCAGCATCACATCCCTAACGATCTGTTGCGCACTTTTACGAAAGGGCAACTGGTCAAAATACAGTCGCTTCATTAATCCCAGTTGTTCATCAGGAGATATCTTTAATTGGTTATTGAGCCAGAAAGAATCGATCGGGCCTTCAATGTTTTTGTTTCCATAGCCCAGGCTGTCGACCCATGTTTTCATGGTGTCTTTACCGATACGCCTTGCAACTTCCTGGTAATAAGGTACACAACTTACTTTAAACGCTTCTGTCATGTCCATATCCTTATTCCATTGTTCCATTTTCCGTTTTACACCATCCCATTTGATTACCATTTTTTCATCGGTAATGCGCCCCGTTTGCAAACCGATCAGTGAGTTTACGATCTTAAAGGTGGAAGCGGGTGAAAAACGCTGGGTATCCAATGCCATATTATAAACCGTTACTTCGCCGGTTGCATTATTCATCATGGAGAAACAACCGTCCACATTATTTTCATCAAAATATTTTTTAAGGCTGTTATCTGTTTTTGCCTTGTTTACAGAGCAGGAAAGAAGCAATAAGCAATAGGCGATCGGCAATAAGAATGCTAAAGGTTTTTTCATGGCGCAGGTTTTATAAAAATTCTTTTAAGGCGTTGGGGTTAAGTGGTTGGCGGTCGCTTCGAGTGCATCATAAAATTTTTGTCCGAATTTACGGACCAATGATTCTTTTAAAAAAACATACACGGGCACTTTTAGTTTTTTTCCAAAAATACAACCGGGTTTACAACTATCTTCCCTGGGTTCATAATTCACATAAACCGTATCGCTGTGTTTGCTCTTCTTTGTTATCACCGGGAAGAGATGACAACTGATAGGCTTTTTCCATTTTATCTTTCCATCCAGGTAAGCCTGTTCAATGCCGCATTTTACAATACCGGCCGCATCTTTAATACCATACACACAGATCTTACTGTTGATCGTAGGCGTTACCCAACCGAACTCTTTATCATACACATACCTGCCCTGTCGTTCCAGTTCTTTTATGCTTTCGGGGGCCAGGTAAGGCAATACCTTGTCAAAAACCTCATTGATCTTGTCTAATTCTTCCTTTTCCAAAGGGGCTCCAGCATCACCATCCACGCAACAGGCGCCTTTGCATTTGGAAAGGTCGCAAACAAATTGCGCTTTTACGATCTCATCACTTACCAATATGTTTTCTATTGCGATCATAGGTAGCAAAGTTAAAGTATTCGTGTGTAGCGGCAGGCGAATCCTTTAACAAATCTGTAACAGGCTTTTTTATGAAATGATTTTTGGGGCGGCATCACAGCTTTAAACCAACCTGTATGCACAATAGCCGCCAATTAACCCTGCAGCGCAGTATCCGCTATTTTTTTGCTGCACTCTTTTGGATTCCCATAACTTTTTTCAGCCTGCTGCTGGTAAAAAACACATTACCTTATTTTTCTTTCAGTCAAAATTTTAGTTTCATTGAAGAAAGGGCCGTATTGTTCTTAAAACCAATTTATAAATACAGTTTTTACACCCACATTTTTGCGGGAATGTTTTGTATCACTGCAGCGCTCACACAATTCTCTTCTTATATTCTCAAAAAAAGAAAAGCCATACATATCTGGATGGGAAAGATCTATGTATTAGTGGTGCTGGTATTGGGAGCCCCAACAGGTTTGTACATGAGTTTTTTTGGGAAAGGAAGTTTTTGGGAAAGAATACTTTTTATGTTCATGGCGATGTATTGGTTCTATACCACTACCAAAGGATTACAAGCCATCAAACAAAAAAATGTATTGGCGCACAAGAACTGGATGATCCGGAGCTATAGCATGGCTATGACCGCCGTTACATTCCGGGTATACCATATTTTCTTTTATTATTTCGGTGTGGATCACCTGCACAATTATGAGATATCGCTTTGGATAAGTGTACTGGGTAATATGCTGGTGGTGGAGTTTCTCATTTTCAGGAAAAGCAGATCCTATTTAAAAACTTTTTACACATCCGCCAATTAATAAAATGGGTTACACGGATCAGTACAATTAGTGTGCTTCGCAAAACTCATGTAATAAAATATTCTTCATAATAAAACAAAAACCATGAAAGCAATCATTTATGCAGGGATCGGCCTCTTCTCCGTAGCCACAGTTTATGGCGTTATAGATTATTACAGCACGCAAAAAAAGGGAACGTTGGATAATTTGTACAAGGAGCAGGAAGAAATGCCGGCAGAACAAGAAAAGGCAACTCCTAAGAACAATGTCATTCCGGTGAATGTTGTTGAAAAGAATTCAACCGTGATCAATGCCGTACCCAAGGCGATCAGGAAATTAAAATTGCGGAAGCGCACGATCCGTTTGGAAGATTTTTCCAGGGGAAGAATTATAGAGCCCATGCCGGTTGAAGTAGTAAGGCCCGTTCAACCAGTTAAAGAGGAATCTAAAAAGACCGAAGAATCCAAATCCGTTGATGCTGCAATCACAGCGGCCAGCACTGTTGCAGTTAGCAAAAAAGAACCGGAGAGAAAATTAAACCTTGATATGTTTTCAAGGGCGCCGCTAAGAGACCCGGCAAAATTCAGGAAGTCGATAACTTTTAAAGATCCCTTGAAAAAAGATACGACGCCAAAAGTTTTAAAAATCAACTAGTAGGAATTTCAGGGTCAGCGCCGATCATCTTTTGTTTGTCCATTTAAAAGTATTGATGAGATGATCAATGTCGGCCTGCAGAAAATCCTGCACAGGGCGCAGGGAATCTACGTTTGGCGTAACATCAAAATACAGTGCACCGCGGATAAAATTTGTAGTAGTATCACTTAAAAAGAATTGTTTGGCTGTTGCAGCATTGCCGCCTACTTTAAAAAAGATACCAGTGATGCCATTCTTTGTATGTAGCAGGCTGTCTTTTATTGAACTGGCAATAGATTCATTTTTATTGGTAAGATTATAAGCATCGTTCACCATTTTATCGAAAACATTGATACCGGATGAATCTTTATAGGCTCCGTTTGCCTGCTTTATTTTATAGATTGCTTTACCACCAATGATCTTATAGCTTAAGAATATCCTGCCGCCGAATTCCGGGAAATCAATATTTATCCAGTACGGGTTTTCGGGACTGCTGTCGAAATAGGTACTGTCTTTTACAACCTGTGCGTATGCAGGATACTCAAATGTGTAGGGGAACCCTTCTTTTTCAAACTGAACATATTTACGATCAGGAAAATCTATCTTGTAATAGCCGGTTTTTTTTGAGGTGTAGGTTGAGTTGCAGGAAGAAAGGAACAGGCAATAAGCAATAGGAAATAGGAAATAAGAAAGGAAGCGACTGCTTTTAAACGAACTTCTTTGCATGATCTACTATTGTTTTAAGTCTGTTGTTGCCGGGGTTCAGGTAAGGTTGATCTGCCTGATAACTACTTTCACTTTATCGATCCGGTTCTTATTTATTTCTAACGGAACAAATACAAAATCGCCGCTGATCACTTCTTCATTCACCTGTGGGAATTCCCCGGCGATTTCCAGTACCAGCCCTGCAAGGGAATCACTGTCACCACGCACTTTGTCGAATGTATCTACCGGCAGGTTCATTGCTTTACAAAGATCATTGATCATTGTCTTACCCTCAAAAATATAATTAAAGTCATCTATTTTCTTATTGCTGCTTTCTTCATCATCAAACTCATCTTTAATATCGCCAATGATCTCTTCCATTACGTCTTCAAGGGTAACGATACCGGAAGTGCCACCAAATTCATCTACCACTACCGCAAAGTGCATGCGGCGGTTACGAAATTCCTGCAAGAGGTCTTCGATGAGCTTTTGTTCGTGTACAAAATAAGGTTGCCGCATTAAAGTGTGCCAGTCGTAGCCCGCCGGCTCATTAAGATGAGGTAACATATCCTTAGTATGCAGCATTCCAACCACTTCATCGAGGCTGTTATGATACACGGGCAGCCGGGAATAATGCAACTCTTCCACTTTTTTGATGGTGTCTGCGAAACTGCTGTTGAAGTCAATTCCACTAACGTCGAGCCTTGTACGCATTATCTGTTTAACAGTAGTGTCGCCGAATTTCCGGATCCCTTTCAATATCTGTTTTTCTGAAGAAGTGGCTTCATGTTCCGGTAAAAGATCAATCGCATAATCCAGGTGGCTGCTATCCATGGTGGAAGAATTCTGGGAAGAGAATTTCTTTTCTATCTTATCACTATAACGCACCATCCTTTTACTGAAACGATAAAAAAGGCTGTTGAATATTTCTACTGTCAGGGAAGCCGTTGCAGCAAACCATATCTTATGATGCGTGGCCCAAACCTTTGGCAATACCTCGCCGAAGAGCAATAATAAAAAAGTAACGGTACCTAGCTTGATCAAAAAGACCACCCAAAAACTAAAATGAAATGCTGCGATCCAGTCGTCAATTAAAATATTGGAAATTAAAATGATGCCTATGTTCACAAAACTGTTCGTGATCAGCATCGACGCCAGCAATGTTTTAGGCTGGTCTAGCAAAGCCACGATACGCCGGTAAGCAGGCTTCCGCTTGGTTCTCAGCATATTGATATCCTTAAAGGTGAGTGAGAAAAAAGCCACTTCGGAACCTGCGAGTAAAAATGACAATGAAAAAAGTACGACCACCAGGAAAATGAGTATAGTAGTAGCTGCAGGTGTTATTGCCAATAAAGAGAATGAAAAAAGATCAATGACCGAATGATAATCCAAAACAATTAGTTTATGTTAAAAATATATCCTGCACTAAAACTGTTCAAAACCCGGTGCGGGATAGTTCCATTTTTATTAAAAGGGTAAGCGCTCTGTACCATCATCTGCCGGGGGGATATCGTTACTGCTCATTCCTTCCATGCCTTCAATACCGGTAGAAGGATGTGTGCCATCACTACGCTTATCCAGCATGATGAGGTTGTCTCCTACGATCTCCGTTGCAAATTTTTTATTCCCTTCCTTGTCTTCCCAACTACGCGTTTTAAGTCGGCCTTCAATATAAACCAGGCTTCCTTTATGCAAATATTTTTGAGCGAGTTCAGCCAGGCCCCGCCAAAGCACTACGGTATGCCATTCTGTTTGGGAGATCAGTTTACCACTCCTGTCCTTATACGTTTCGGTGGTGGCCAATGAAAATTTTGCCACGCCAATATTTCCTTCCAGGAATTGCATATCAGGATCCTTACCTAAATTACCAATGAGCATAACCCTGTTTACGCCTCTCATAAAATTTGTTTTAAGTCAGTGTACTATTGATTCGTACGGGTTTAATCAAATTTAAAGATACATTTTTATCTTGCAAATGCCTATTCCCGGTTTTCAGCCAAATAGCCCGTTATGAATTTGGGAAAGGGTAGTTTTTTTAATTGTTTAACAGAAACCGCTTCATACCCCGGCACTTCCAGGGGGCCTTTTATTGCTACCCGGATGAATTGCCCGTGGATGGTTTGGTGTGTCAATTGCTGACGGTAAATTTTTGAAACCTGTATTATTTCAAACTTGTTCTTACCAAATATTTTTTTTGCTGCGGGAAGGTCATTTAGTTCTTTGGCCGAGATCACCGAAGTGGTTTCTGTAAGGATGAATTCATACAGGTTTTCCCAGATATCCTTTATACCCCGCTTACGCACATATACCTTCCCGTTATGTTCAGCTATCACATAATAGAACCACCTGGTTTTTTTACTGATGCGCTTTTCTTTTACAGGAAGCATATTGACCCTATCGTTCAAATATGCTACACAGTTACCTTTCAGCGGACAACTGGTGCATAAGGGCGATTGAGGTTTACAAAGCACGGCACCAAAATCCATCAATGCCTGGTTATAGGTACCGGGGTTCTTTTTATCAAGCAATTCATTTGCCAAAATGCCAAATGACCTTTTACCACTAGTGCTATCAATAGCTTCACCGATACCGAAATACCGGGATAATACCCTAAACACATTCCCATCTACAACAGCATGTGGCAGGTTAAATGCAAAAGAAGCAATTGCAGCAGCGGTATAAGGCCCCACTCCTTTTAATTTTAAGATCTCATCATATTGATCGGGGAATTTTCCTTTACATGTTGTAGCAATAAATTTAGCAGTCGCTACCAGGTTCTTGCAACGTGTATAATACCCAAGGCCCTCCCACAACTTAAATACTTTGGTCTCGGGGGCTTTTGCCAATTGCTGTATTGTTGGGAAAGCAGCTACAAAACGATTGTAATAATCCCAACCCTGTTCCACCCTGGTTTGTTGAAGAATGATCTCGCTCAACCATATTTTATAAGGGTCTTTTTCGCCCTTCCATGGCATGGGCCTTTTGTTATCTTTTTTATTCCAGCGTAAAAGGGAATTGGTAAAATATTTTTTTAGGTCTGTCATTTGGTCAAAATCAGAAATTTATTTAGAAGATCGGTCCATAGCAACTATTTTACCCCTATTTTGTTAAAGATCAATTGATTACATGCAAATTGGTGAAAAAGAATTAATTTTAGTTTTTTACAAAGTACTTGATAATCACCAACTTGTTTTGAAATCTCAACAATTTTGTTGTATATTTCTTATAACAAATATTTAAAAACTAAACGACATGAGAAAAGCCGACCTCATTACTCAAATTTCAGATAAAACCGGCATACCTAAAGTAGATGTGCTGGTAACACTGGAGACCATGTTTAAAGCAGTAAAAAATTCATTGGCTTCCGGCGAAAACATTTACATACGTGGGTTTGGTAGTTTCATTACCAAAAAAAGAGCTGCAAAGATTGGGCGTAATATTAAGAAAAATGTTGCAGTTGAAATCCCGGAGCACTTTATCCCGGCCTTTAAGCCCGCCAAAGAGTTTATGCTGGAAATAAAAACTTCAAAAAACGTTAAAGAGAGTTCAGAAAAAGACGATGAAAGCGAAGACTAACGTAACTTTGCCGGCCCCGCTACTCATCAGCAGGGTTAAATTTACCAGGTGAAGAAACAATTGATACTTACTGCAGGCGCACTGGTCATAGTGGCCTCCCTTTTCTTTTTTGGACGAACTGTTGCTACCAAAAGCAAGGCAGTCGTACCTATGCCTGTTGCAGGCAAGACCTTTAATATCCAACAATTCATTGAAGATGCAAAACAGCAACTCACTCCTTCACAGGTGTTAACCCTTGGTAAATTAGAGAACAGTGTTACCCGGGGCGATGTTTCCGCACAGCAAATTGAAGCCAATACACAGCTGGCTAACTTCTGGAAAGACAGCATTCATGCCTTTGAACCCTATGCCTGGTATTTATCGGAAGCAGCTAAATTGGATAAGTCAGAAAAAAACCTCACCTTTGCTGCCCAATTAATTTTGACCAACCTCAGGGGAGAACCCGACGAGGCCAAACTTAACTGGAAAACAGATCTTGCAATAACGTTATTTGAGAAGGCAATTGAGCTTAACCCTGCTAATGATGACCTGAAGGTTGGACTGGGCAGTTGTTACGTGTTTGGAAAGGGAAGATCGGGAGGGCCTCAGGAAACCATGAAAGGTATCCAGCAACTCCTGGAAGTGGTTCGCAGAGATTCCACTAACATGAAGGCGCAGTTGGTTTTGGGCGTTGGCGGTTATGTTTCAGGGCAATATGACAAGGCGATTGACCGTTTACAAAAGGTAATAAGCGCCGAGCCGGGTAACCTGGAAGCGATTGCCTTTTTAGCCGACACTTATGCAGCAAAGGGCGATAAGCCGGAAGCGATCAAGTGGTATCAGCTAAGTAAGCGCCTGACAGATAACCCGGATTACAGCAAAGAGGTGGATGAACGGATAAAATTATTACAATAGGCCGGTATCAAACACTGGTTTTAAAAATGAATACCAGCCGGATAAGACCGGTTCACATATTTTAAAAAAATTATTTTAAACACAAAAAAGACTAGATATGCCTTGTGGTAAAAAAAGAAAACGTCATAAAATAGCTACTCACAAGCGTAAAAAACGTTTAAGAAAGAACCGTCATAAGAAGAAATAACATTTTTTCTTACCGGAGCCGGGAATCCTCATCCCGGTAATATTTATCTGCATTCATAACTGCTTGCCATAAGACCAGTGATGCGTGCCGGTATGTTTCCTTCCATGATGTAATGGTCTTACAAAAAATTTACGCTTGACCAAGGAACTTATTATAAATGCTGCGCCGCAGGGGGTTGAGATTGCCCTGTTGGAAGATAAAAAACTGGTGGAGCTGCATAGCGAAAAAGCTGATGCCAGTTTCGGCGTAGGAGACCTGTACCTTGGCAAGGTCAAAAAATTAATACCCGGCCTCAATGCCGCTTTCATAGATGTAGGCTTCGAAAAGGATGCATTTCTTCACTATACCGACCTTAGCCCTTATGTTCGTTCCATCTTAAAATTCACTACCGAAGCCATCAATGATAAGAGTGAGAATGGTGCCGATTTTTCAAAGTTCAGGGTAGAGCCTGAGATCGTAAAAACAGGAAAGATCGCCGAAGTACTAAATGGCCGTCCCAATGTTTTGGTACAGATATTAAAAGAACCCATTGCAGCCAAAGGCCCCCGTTTAAGTTGTGAACTTTCTCTTCCCGGAAGATTTGTTGTTGTTACCCCTTTCAATGACATCATTGCCATTTCACGTAAGATCCATTCTTCTGAAGAAAGGAAACGTTTGCATAAGATCATTGAAGCCATCAAGCCAAAGAATTTGGGTGTAATTGTAAGAACAGCCGCAGAAGGAAAACACACGGCAGAGCTGCACGAAGACCTTTTAAGTTTAGTAGCTACCTGGAAGACGATACAAACCAATCTAAAAGGCGCTGTGCCTCCTGCAAAGATATTGAGTGAACAAGGCAAGACCACCAGTATCTTACGGGACCTGTTAAACGAAGATTTTAACCGTATCGTGGTGAATGATAAAAATATATTCAGCGATACCAAGGTATATATCCAGCGTATTGCCCCAGATAAGACCGAGATCGTTTCTTTTTATAATAACGGTTCACCGATATTCGACAGTTTTGGCATTACCAAACAGGTGAAAGCAGCTTTTGGAAAAACGGTTAACCTTCCCAGTGGCGCTTATTTAATTGTAGAGCATACCGAAGCATTGCATGTGATTGATGTGAACAGCGGTTACAAGAGTGTAAGCAATAACCAGGAACAAAATGCCCTGGAAACCAACCTGGAAGCGGCTGAAGAGATAGCAAGGCAATTGCGGCTGAGGGACCTGGGTGGTATCATCGTGGTTGATTTCATTGACATGAAGTTGATGGAGAACAAGAAGAAGCTGGCCGATGCAATGGACCAGTTCATGCGCCCCGACCGTGCAAAGCACGCAGTATTGCCGATCAGTAAATTTGGTATAATGCAAATCACCCGGCAGCGTATGAAGCCGGAGATGAATATCAATACCAGCGAGATCTGTCCAAGTTGTAATGGCACCGGAAAAATATCTTCCACCCTTATTTTAGAAGATGAGATAGAAAAGAACCTCAGCTACCTTATCATGCAAAAGCATAAAGGGCTTACGGTTGAGATGCATCCCATCTTATATGCATACCTCACCAAGGGAATATTCTTTTCCAAGCTTTCCAAATGGCGCCGTAAGTACAAGCAAAAGATCAAATTAAAATCCAATTCAACTTATCACCTCACGGAGTTTCATTTTTTTGACGACAGTGATGAAGAGATAAAGCTATAACAGGTCAGGCCCTCACATTATTCCGGAATATCTTACTTAATTCTTCTTTCGATATGGTTTTAAAACCAACAGGTATCGTTTTATTCTTTTCAACAATGAATGCCTCTTTGCCCTGGTAAATAACACCCTTGTTCTTTGTAAAGGCAACCAATGTTATTGATTCACCAACAGGCAGGTCTTTTAATACAACCTTTACGTCTTGCTTAAAATCTATCCTGTTATTTATCAGGCCGTTGAAAGACCGGTAGATAAGAAAATATTCAATGCGGCTATTATTCATGGTGATAGGGATATCCAGGTCAACATCAGTTCTCTCCTTGAATCTATAGTACCAATCACAATTTACCCAGCCAAGTTTTAATATGCCGGAAGGTGCATAATATTTTTGCAGTTGCCCGGCGATTGAAGTTGGATGCCAGCTTTCAAGTGCGCATTCCTGCAATGCCTTGTTTTTTTCTAGTGCCGCTTTTTCGGCCAGGCTTGACCGGTATGTTCTTAAACTCAGTAAATATTTTGGTCCGTATTGCGTAAGCAGGAAATTTGTATCCTGTTTTATGTTGGGATCTTTGAGCCTGGGCCAGTTATAAATACTATCGATGAAAACTTTTACAGTTCCTTTATTCAATGTATCTATTAACTCCCGGAGCGTCATTTTGTTCTTATAATAATACACCTCATCATTCAGTGACCGGTATTTTTGGTATTTCTTTATTTCAAGTAACATTCTTGGCATCACGTCCATATCATTCCGGTTGCTGTCTGTAAAACTGATCGTTTCAAACTGTTGCTCCAAGGGCATTCCGGCTTTTCTCCAGTTCATGCTGTTTGCTGTATCACGTTCTCCGTAAAACAGCTCCATCTCATCCTTTTTTAGTACCGGAAAATCTACCTGCAATGTTTTTCCATGCTTTATCCTCAACTCTTGCCCATTACTTTCCATCCCTATAAAATAACTTCCCCCTGAAGACAATAACCTGCCATTACTTACTGTGGCCGCATTACTTCTGAACAGGTCGTCGCTGTTGGTCAGTTCAATGATGCTTACATTGATCTTCCCGTTAACCGGTGAACCGTCGGCTTTTTCAAGAACGGACGGGTCTATCGTAAGCTTCAATCCTTTTCTTGCAGTGATCAGTGAGATCTTTTGCGTACCTGCAGTAAAGTGTTGTGTTGCCTGGTCAATAAAAGCGGTATTGTAAGTATTGATATTTACCCGTTCATCGGGTAAAACATTTACGGTGTCATAAGTTTTGGATAAGGCAACATTGTTTGCGGTATTGGTGCTGCCGCTTTTGGTGTTACAGGAAAATAAAATACATAAGATCGCTGATGCGCATAAGAATGCGGCTCGTTGAGTTGGCATGGTTGAGCAATTTAGAGTTATGTAGAAGTGGGGCGATGATGGAACGCAGGAAAGAAAAAAATTTTATGTTTCTGCTCTTAAAATAATGTTAAACGAAAAAAGGGGTAGATGCCGCCCCTTTTTAGATCATACCCCTTCAATCATACAATGTTTTGCAGCCTTTATCAATTCTTCGGGCATCTAAGGAGTCTTCCCTAATTTTTCTTGCTGCACAAAAGCATATACAGCAACCACTATTGTAGATATTTTGATCAATGCTGTCTCAGGGTTGTCATTACTATTTCTTTGCGCCGTTTGGAGATAGCTAATTGTTTACCGTCGCTCATCATCAGACTACCCTCACGGTCAACTTTTGAGACGTATTTAATATTTACCAGGTATGATTTATGGATGCGTAAAAAACCTTGTTCCCCCAAAAGATCTTCATACTCTCCTAAAGTTTTTGATACCAGCATCGGTTTATTTTTGGTAAAAGTGAACCGGGTATAATTGTTCTCTCCCTCGCAATATAAAATCTCTGAAGGATCATAAAAGAAAACACCTTCACTCGTAGACAATGCTAATTTGAAATGATTCGGGTCTTTTTGTTGAAGGTTAGATATAAGGTTTGAAACCAGCAGTTGTTGGTTCTGGTTCTGTTGTTTAATGATATGCCGGTTGATGGCATTTTGTAATTCCAGAATATCCACCGGCTTCAGTAAATAATCCAATGCGCTAAAACGAATGGCTTTAATAGCGTACTTGTCGTAGGCAGTGGTAAAGATCACATCAAAACTGCTGTCGCTTGCCATATTTAAAAAATCAAAGCCATTCATATTGGGCATTTCAATATCGAGCATCACCAGTGTGGGATTAAATGTGCGCATTTCTTCCAATGCTGATTTGGCGGAAGAACAGTAATGGATCTCCGTTTTTACCGCGATATATTTTTCTATCAATACTTTTAAGATATTGCCTGCCGCTGCTTCATCATCTACAATCAGGATCTTTATCATGCTTTTTCTTTTAAGTATTACCGGATTATGTTGTTTCCAGATTTGATGGGAATGAAATGATCACGTTTGTTCCTGATGCATTACCCGATTCATCTTTTTTATCAATCGTTACAAATTTTATGTCGGCCTTA
>JANYIM010000131.1 GCA_025362055.1 Bacteroidota bacterium | reverse complement strand
GGCCTTGCAAAAGTAGATAGTACTCCTTTTGAGATACCAGTTCTCCCGGCCAGCACCGATACTTTCTCTGAAGCACAACGTTTTCAATTGGGAGGTAATAAATACCTCTATGAACTAACGTTTAGCAATAAAGGCGGTTTGGTGATGCCAATTATCATTGAATGGACCTATAAGGATGGTACGAAAGAAATAGAAAGGATCCCCGTGTATGTATGGCGCAAGAATGAGAATAAAGTGGTGAAGACCTTTATGAAGACTAAGGAAGTGGCATCCATACAATTGGATCCGTTGAGAGAAACCGCCGACATCAATACCAGCAACAATTCCTGGCCGGCATTAACTGAACCCAGCAAATTTCAATTGTTCAAGGCAAGGGCTGGTGGCGCAAGAGGTGGTGCCAGTGGTGGTGGCAACCCGATGCAGAAGGAAATAAAGAATTAAACTTACAGGCGCTGTTGGTGTTATCACCAGAGGAATCTGGACAAATGTTCAATTAAGTAAAATAAATCATAAAGCTGCTCATTCCGGGCAGCTTTTTTAATACATATTCGTAGCTTAGTGCGATCAATACAATAATGAAACGCTATATCATCTTATTTCTCTTCATTTGCGATTCTTTTTTATCAACAGCAGGCACCGTTGATACAGTATCCATCTTCAGCAATAGCATGCACAGAACCATCAAGTGCGTGGTAATAAAACCCGATGACTATAAATTCAAAATAACAAAGTTTCCCGTTGTTTACTTATTACATGGTTATGGCGGCAGTTACAGCAATTGCATAACAAGGGTGCCGCAGTTAAAAGATTTTGCAGATACTTACCAGGCGATCATTGTTTGCCCGGATGGCGGTTTTGGCAGCTGGTATTTCGACAGCCCGGTAGATTCCGCTTTTAAATTTGAAACGCACGTGGCTTTTGAGGTAGTAAATTTTATTGATAAGAATTATAAAACCCTGGCCGATAAAGGACATCGTGCCATCATGGGAAATAGTATGGGCGGGCATGGCGCTTTATTTTTAGCACTAAGGCACCCCGATATTTTTGGTGCGGCCGCAAGTATCAGCGGTGGGGTTGACCTGGATCTTTGTAAAACACAATTTGATGTCAGCAAACGCCTTGGTGATACGCTTGTACATGCGAAGGACTGGCACGATAGGAGCGTTATTAATTTAATTGAAAAATATCCCGACACAAAAATTAAGATCAGCATTGATTGCGGGATACAGGATATTTTCATTGAAGCCAACCGTCATCTTCATCAAAAGATGCTGCAATTAAAGATCGCACATGATTATACCGAAAGGCCCGGCGAACACAATTGGGAGTATTGGAGAAATTCGGCACCGTATCAATTACTTTTTTTTAGGAAATTCTTTGATGGAAAATTATAACGGTTAGGGGTAGTGGTAAAAAATAAGAATTTAGAAGTTTAGAAAGTGTAGGGCTGCAAGCCAAGCCCCTTACCAATCCTATTCAACCGTCCTTCCATCCCTCAGCGCTTTCTTCTTCCCCTTATTCTTTTTCTCCCATTCCAGCATTTCAGGGGTTTTATCTGGTTTTTTTGCCTTGTCTGTTACTGTAGCCGTCACCGGTGCCGTAACTGCACCGGGTACTATTAAAAGCCCGCGGTCATATTTTTCTGTTTTTATCATCCGACCGCTGCCGGGTTCAAAATATTTCCAGTCGCCATGCTTAACGCTATACTGTTCTGCTTTTACGATCTTAAAATCGATGATCTCGTTACTGCCAACACCGTAAATGGGTATGGTATCATAAGGTGCATCGGGGTTATATGCTCGCCAGGATTCTTCCCGCACCAGGTCGCCTAGGTAAGTATAATATTGCTGGATGCCATCTTTACCGCCGAGCCGGTAATTCTCAACACCAATAAGATCGCCCGTTAAATTATACAAGCGCCAGGGGCCTTCTTTTTTGTCCTTATTGAACAGGCCTTCCTCTTCG
This sequence comes from Bacteroidota bacterium, assembly GCA_025362055.1. Classification (GTDB taxonomy): domain Bacteria; phylum Bacteroidota; class Bacteroidia; order Chitinophagales; family Chitinophagaceae; genus Ferruginibacter. Next base: position 4,640 of record JANYIM010000131.1, on the reverse strand, counting down.
TAACCGGGCTCACCGCGTACCTCATCGATATGTATCACCCACTTACCCTGTTTCAACCCACTATTGGTAATGGCATTGATTGTATCACGTTCTGCGGTCAGCTTATAACTTTTATATTGTGCACTGCCATTCATCAAAAACAAAAATTGCATGATGATAAGTAGCCACAATTGCTGTATTTTTAAAAATCGCATCTTCTGTTATTTAAATTTATTTTTATGTACCAGGCAACTGTACTGCTATTAAGCTTCATTGGCGTCGCACGCTTGTGCCGTAATATCTTTATTCGGCATTATGAAAAAAACACCCGGCTGAAATGCATAACCAAATTTACGGCAATCCTGCTTTTAATAATTGTTAATTCTGCTTCAGCACAAACCAGGCCAAGCACCGCTGCTGAAAGAATGAACGGTTTGGATAAAAGAAAATTGCTGGAAGACAAGGGTCTTTTAAAAGACATTAAATTCCGCAATATCGGCCCCAGTATCATGAGTGGCAGGGTGGTGGATGTGGAAGTAAATCCTTACGACCCTACAGAATTCTATGTTGCCTATGCCACAGGCGGCTTATGGCATAGTACCAATAATGGCCAAAGCCTGGTATCTATATTCGACAAGGAAAATGTGATCGGCATCGGGGATATTGCTGTTAACTGGCCGGCACCCAACCAGGCAGGTGCCACAAAGACCATCTGGGTAGGCACCGGGGAAGCTAATAGCAGCAGGTCGTCTTACGCTGGCATCGGTGTATATAAAAGTACCGATGATGGAAAGACATGGCAATGGCTAGGCTTGCCCGAAAGTCAGCATATTGGTAAAATAATATTACATCCAACCGATAATAATATTGCATGGGTGGCAGTATTGGGCCATTTATATTCTGCCAACAAAGACCGTGGTGTTTATAAAACAATCGATGGCGGAAAAACCTGGAAACAAACTTTATATGTAGATGATAATACCGGTGCAGTCGATATGGATATCAATCCTAAGAATCCGGATGAATTGTATGCTTCCACGTGGTATCGTACCCGCCGGGCATGGAATTTTGAAGAAGGCGGAAAAACCTCCGGCATCTATAAAAGCATAGATGGCGGCAATACCTGGAAACAGGTAACAGGTACGGGTAGTGGCTTCCCGGCAGGGGATGGAATCGGCAGGATCGGTGTCGCAGTCTTTGCAGCCGACCCCAATATCGTTTATGCGGTACTCGATAACCAGGGCCACCGGCCTGATACAGCAAAAAAGAAACAGGATACGGTGTATGTGCTTAAAGATTTTAAAGACCTTACAAAAGAAAGTTTTTCAAAACTCGATAGCAGTAAGCTCGACAGTTTTTTACTTGACAATAACTTTCCGGAAAAATATACAGCGAAGTCTGTAATGGAACTGGTCAAAAATGATAAGGTAAAACCAACGGCCATCTACGAATATTTATTTGATGCCAATACAGCACTTTTTGTTACACCTATCATCGGTTGCGAGGTCTATCGCAGCGATGATGCGGGTAAGACATGGAAGAAAGTAAATACTGCGGGCTTGAATTTGTTCAGTACCTATGGTTATTATTTTGGCAAGATATCGGTGAGCAATACCAATGCAAATAAAGTAGTGATAAGTGGTTTTGATCTTTTGCTGAGTGTGGATGGCGGCAAAACATTTAATGAAACAGATAACAATGCTACACACGCCGATTGGCACGGGTGCTGGATGGATCCCAACAAAGACAGTCATTGGATCGCTGCCAATGATGGCGGTTGTAATATCACGTATGATAACGGAAAGCATTGGTTTAAAGTAAATACACCATCGGTTGGACAGTTCTATAATATCGCTGTGGATGATGCAAAACCTTATAATGTATACGGCGGCCTGCAGGATAATGGCACCTGGTTTGGCCCTTCCACAACAAAAGATATTGATCAATGGAATTATGAAGGGGTTTATCCCTGGAAAAGGATCGGCGGGGGAGATGGCATGCAGGTGCAGGTAGATACAAGAGATAATAAAACAGCTTATACAGGATCACAATTTGGCTTTTATAGCCGGCGAAATACGGATGGAGGGAGGGGTGTATCATTATACCCACGCCCGGACCTCGGTGAACCGCTATTGCGCTTTAACTGGCAAACGCCCATCTGGTTAAGCAAACATAACCAGGACATTTTTTATTATGGCACCAATAAATTTTACCGCAGTTTGCTTAAAGGAGATAAAATGGAAGCCCTCAGCGGCGACCTCACTTCGGGTAAGCATGAGGGTGATATTCCTTTTGGTACACTGACCACCATCGTTGAATCGCCCCTGAAATTTGGTTTGATATACGTGGGCACTGATGATGGCTTTATTCATGTAAGTAAGGATGCCGGCTATACCTGGACCAATATCAGCAGGTCCTTGCCAAAGGATTTCCAGGGGTTATATGTAAGTCGTGTAATGCCTTCTGCATATAAAGAAGGGAGGGTATATGCTACGCTCAATGGCTACCGCAATGATGATTTTCTACCCTACCTGGCAGTAAGTGAAGACTATGGTACTACCTGGCAACAATTGGGAACCGATCTGCCCCCAGAACCATTGAACGTGGTAAAGGAAGATCCAAAAAGAGAAGATATCCTTTATGTAGGAAGCGACAACGGCCTCTATGCTTCTTTCGACGCAGGTAAGACATTCATGACACTTGGAAAAAATATTCCTCGTGTACCCGTTCACGATATTGCCATCCAGCAAAGGGATAATGACCTGGTAGTAGGCACGCATGGCCGCAGCATTTATATCACCAGGTTAGACCCTGTTCAAAAAGCCTATGATTCTTTGTATAAAAAAATAACCACGGTTCAAAAAGATAAAGCGGTGATCAAAAATACCGGCAACAAGGAAGACGATAAGGTTGTGCCGGAAGAAAAGGAAGAACGGGGAGAAGAAAAAAAGGATTAAGACCGGGCATGAAATGGCTACAGAAAGCGCATATTGGCGGCTCGGGCTATTATCTCGGGACGCCTGCAGAACTCATTGACAGAAGCTTCTGATATTTCATGAGCTAACCTTTTTTATTTGTGAACCCAACCCCATATCGTATTGCCGCTTCAAGTATATCAATGTTTATATCCTTCAACGTTTTGAACTTGATGCAATACCCTGTTACACTTGCCTTGCCTAATTTCTTTCCATAAGTCTGGGCTAAGTATGTCTTATCTTCTAAACCAAGGATGTAAACAGAGATTCCCGTTGTGTTTGCACTCAAACCTATTTGATAAAACTCCCTGGTTGTTCCATCAGCATATTTTATGGTGTAAAATCCATATCCTATGTTAGGGTTAGAAACAATTTTACCTTCGGTGTTTTTGCCATCCAAAAACCATAATTTACATCCTGGTAGCACTTTAAGTATGTGTAGGTGCAACGCTTGCATGTCAGTGCGTTTTGGTTCCGGGTGGCTAGTGATATACTCTTTGATTTGTTCTTTTATGTTCATATAAAATTTAAGATTGTTTACTCTCTGCTATGTTTTGACTGCCGTTTTGAAAATGAAAATTATTTTTGTGACAATGTTGGAAGCAAATTTTTCAGGTTTTCAAAAGTTGCTTTCATTCCTATTTTGAAACCTTCCATCAGGTTTTCCATACGCTCGAGCGACTCGTTGTAAATAGTAATTCTGGCTGTAGTAATTCCATTTTGTTCACTGAAATTCAAATCCCAATTAGAACCTGGCAATTGAGGATTTTCATCTTTGTCTGCAAAAGCATTAAAAAATCTGAAATTGGTTTTTGGGGTAATGGAAGTATATTTTTGAATTGACCACATTTCTTGCCCTTCGGGGCTTACCATAGCGAAAAATCTTCGGCCTCCAACTTCGAAATTCATAAACTTTGTTTTAGATACCCAAGGGTTAGGTGCATACCATTGGTCAAGAATTTCCTGTTTGGTAAAAGCATCTCATACCAGTGAAACGTCGGCTGCAAATTCCATGTTTATAAGTACCGTTTTTGTTGTTTTGTCAACGGTAAAATCAAATAGCGAATTGTTGTTCATTTTTTATTCTTCTTTAAATTATTTAATACGTGATCTAATTGAGTAAAACGGCTTTCCCAAATTTTTCGGTATTGTTCCAGCCATTTATCTATTTCTTTCATTTTTTGAATTTCTAAAGAGTAATATATTTCTCGGCCTCTGTATTCTTGTTTTACTAACTCGCATTCAGTGAGTATACGCAAGTGTTTAGACACAGCCTGTCGTGAAGAATTAAAATTTTCCGCAATGACGTTGGGTGTCATTGCCTGTAATGCAATTAAGGCGATGATAGCTCGTCTTGTAGGGTCAGCAATTGCTTGAAAAATGTCTCGTCTCATTTTGTCTACCTATTAATTCAAGAAACTAATTGGTTGCAAATATATGCGCAACTTTTTGGTTTCGCAAATTTTTTACAAAACTTCCTTTTGCCTTGATTTTTTTGTTTGAATGTCTGTTTGTAGAGTGTTTATTTACAATGACGTCTAACGTGAGTTTGTGAAAAAACCCATTGCCCTATAAATATACACACAATGTTAATAGCATAAAAACCAGTATGGTTTTTGCGTAAATGATCTCATGCAATTTATACAAGGACAACAGCGTAATCAAACCTACTTTGCCACACTGGAT
>JANYIM010000129.1 GCA_025362055.1 Bacteroidota bacterium | reverse complement strand
AAGGCGGCTTACTCACTGATTTCATCAGCAACACTAATCCTGATAAACAGAATTTTCCCAAACGAAACCGGATCGTGGCAGGGGTCTCTGATGCCATCATTGTCATTGAAAGCGGGATCAGGGGCGGTTCACTCATCACCGCTGAGTTAGCGAACGGCTACAACAAAGATGTATTTGCCATACCCGGCAGAACCATCGATCCCAAAAGTGAAGGCTGCAATTATCTAATAAAAAATAATAAAGCGGCATTGATAAATAATGCAGCCGATTTGTTGGAAAACATGGGATGGACAGCCCAAAGAAAAGCTGATCCGGTAAAACAAAGGGAATTATTTATTGAATTGTCGCCTGGTGAAAAGACCATCGTGGACATCCTGCAACAAAAAGAAAGCATACAAATTGATGAACTCTATTTGAAAAGCGGCCTCAGCAGCAGTGCCGTGGCAGCAGCTTTGCTAATGCTGGAGATGCAGGGGGTGGTGATCGTTGCACCTGGGAAAATATACAGGCTGGCTTAGGTAGTTCGGTACTGCCCCCATCCCCCGAGGATGATCATTTCGCCCCTTTAGGGGATGAGAGCAAAATGGGATGCATTCTAAAACATCGAACACATGTTTTAATACAAGATAAAAAAGGAACTCAGAAGAAAAGTAGGACAAAACACGGGTGAACCAGGGAGGAACTAAGGAGGGGCTATAAAGGAGCTAAGAAGAAGAACCCCTATAAAGTCCCTATAATAACCCTATAAGGTCCCTATAACATCCCTATAACAATATGTAAAAATTTTGACTTGTCTTGTCTTAGTATAACTTTCAGGAATATTTCGGGACAAGTTCGGGAGAATAATGCCCGTTATGTACAATTTCATTATTTGAAACCCGTGCATTACCTTTGCCTATGGCAACAATAAATAACTCCCCTGCTAAAAGCAAATCCTCCAAATTTTACGGTGAAGGTCTAACCTTTGATGATGTGCTGCTGATGCCGGCCTATTCGCAGATATTACCAAGAGAAGTTGACATCAGTACACAACTCACAAAAACCATCAGGCTTAATGTTCCTTTGCTGAGTGCCGCAATGGATACTGTTACAGAGGCATCCCTGGCCATTGCCCTTGCAAGAGAAGGCGGACTTGGCATCTTACACAAGAACATGAGCATTGACCAGCAAGCCGACCAGGTGCGCAAAGTAAAACGCAGTGAAAATGGATTGATATTGGACCCTGTTACTTTAAGTCCGGATGCAACCATCGGCGAAGCGCTTCGCCTGATGAAAGAAAATAAGATAGGCGGTATCCCCATTGTTGATGCACAACATAAATTAGTGGGCATCCTCACCAACCGCGACCTCCGTTTTGAAACACATTATAACCAAAAAGTGAGTACGGTGATGACAAAAGAAAATCTTATCACCGCACCCGAAGGCACCGACCTCAAAAAAGCAGAACTCATCTTCAAAAAAAATAAGATCGAAAAATTACCGGTGGTGAACAAGTCGGGCAAACTGATCGGACTGGTAACGTTTAGCGATATACTAAAATTAAAATCACACCCCCTTGCTGTTAAGGATTCTTTTGGCAGACTGCTGGTAGGCGCCGGCGTTGGTATCACAAAAGATACAATGGACAGGGTAGCCGCTTTATACAAAGCAGGGGCAGATATCATTTGCCTGGATAGTGCACATGGACACACCAAAGGTGTGATGACCGCATTAAAAGACATAAAAAAAACCTATAAGAATATACAGGTCATTGCTGGTAACGTGGCTACTGCGGCCGGTGCAAAAGCACTTGCTGATGCCGGTGCAGATGCTGTGAAAGTGGGTATAGGGCCGGGATCTATCTGCACAACCCGAATCGTAGCAGGTACAGGCGTACCCCAGGTCACTGCAGTAATGGAAGCTGCGGCGGCCTTAAAAAATAAAAAGGTAGGCATCATCAGTGATGGCGGTATCCGGTATACCGGCGACATGGTGAAAGCGTTGGCAGCAGGCGCCAGTTGCGTAATGATGGGAAATGTTTTTGCAGGCACAGAAGAAAGTCCGGGTGAAACGATCATTTACGAAGGAAGAAAATTCAAACAATACAGGGGCATGGGATCCCTTGGTGCAATGGCACAGGGTAGCAGTGACCGTTACTTCCAGGATGTGGAAGATGATATCAAAAAATTTGTACCCGAAGGCATTGAAGGCCGCGTGGCTTTTAAAGGCAATACGCGGGAAGTAGTACAGCAATACACGGGCGGCTTAAGAGCAGGCATGGGCTATTGCGGTGCAAAAAATATCAGTGAATTACAAGATGCAACTTTTGTAAAGATCACCAATGCAGGTATTAAAGAGAGTCATGCACATGATATTGATATTACGAAGGAAGCGCCGAATTACAGCAGGTAGAACAATTAGTGATTCCTTCAGTTTGAAGAGTAATTAATAACTGTGGGCTGTAATGACTTAAGATTTTTTATGAACCCTGTCCTTTAAATTCCGGCAATGAAAAAGATCATTCTCTGCGCTTTTCTAATTATCAATTATCTGTTATTAATTATCAATTCCGTCAAGGCCCAGGATTCCTCCCGTTTACAGATCTCTCTGCTAACCTGCACACCCGGCGAAGAACTCTATTCCACCTTTGGCCATAGTGCTTTCCGCGTGATCGACAGCAACAGCCTAACAGATATCGTATACAACTATGGCACTTTCAATTTTGA
>JANYIM010000125.1 GCA_025362055.1 Bacteroidota bacterium | reverse complement strand
GCAGGCCGATCCCGTTCTTTTGTGTGCAGAGACAGCCTGTGTGTTGGCATGGACAGATTATTTCACCGGGCCTGCACTTGATAAGATCTCAAAGCTGATCAGGCAAAGAATTTATTATGAAGTGAACCACAGGGTTTTTATTCCGTTGGAAACTGCGCATTACGGCTATCTGGGCAATAATGATCCCGAAGCGAAACTTAATAACTGGGCACCCTGGGTGATGTCGAACTGTATCGCTGCTGATCTTTTGCTTGAACCAAATGAAATAAAGCGCGGTAAAGCATTGTATCATTATCTCGGTTATGTGGACCAATACATCAATGGATTGGGAGAAGATGGTGGATGCGATGAAGGACCAGGTTACTGGTTTGCGGCAGGAGGTTGTGTATTTGATGCATTGAATGTTTTGGATAATGCAACAGCAGGAAAGATCAATATTTATAACCAACCTTTTTTGCAGAAGATCGGCGCCTATATTTATAAGACACATATCTCAGGAAAATATTTTATCAATGTTTCGGATGCAGCACCTCAAATAGTTCCGGATGCTGTTTTCTTAAACCGCACCGGTATTGCCATTCATGATAAAGTACTGGCAACATTTGGCAGCTGGATCCTGCATACCTATCACAACGAATTGGCAGGCGACCAGTTTTACCGAAGCCGAACTTTGTTCAACCTGCTTGCTGTAAATACCTGCCGCGATTATCCATCTGCTCAACCCGATACAAAAGAAGTATGGTTCTCAGATGTGCAGTTAATGGCGGGCCGATCAGAGAATGGATTATTTATTGCATCGCATGCAGGGAATAATGGCGAAAGCCATAATCACAATGATATTAGTGACTTTATTGTTTACGCGAATGGCTATCCCGTGATCATTGATGCAGGCGCAGGCACATACACTGCCAAAACATTTTCAAAAGACCGTTATACTTTATGGTTCAATACATCAGCATTTCATAACCTGCCAACAATTAATGGAACACAGCAGGGAACAGGCGCTGCATACAAAGCCGGGGGTGTGCAATTTATTTCAAATGACACTGCCGTGATGTTGCGGATGAATATTGCACCTGCTTATCCCACTGCGGCAGGTATTGATAAATGGCTGCGAACCGTTAGTATTAACAGGAAAAAAGGGATCACGGTAACCGATGATTATTCATTGAAAATTCAAATGACTTCACTCACTCAATCATTTATGACGATCTGCGAAACGGATATAACCATTCCGGGAAAGATCTTATTTATACTGCCGGATCAAAAACAGGTAACACTATCTTATGATGAAACAAGATGGAACGCAAACAAAGAAAAAATTCCATTGGTAACACCGGAAGACCAGAAATTTAAAACCACCTGGGAGCATAAAGATATCTGGCGGATAATATTGATGGCGAAAACAAATCAGCCGAAAGGAATATCAATATTTACAATCGATCAATGATGATTATCATTAATGTACCCATTTTTTCTTCCATGCAGGATAGCTGTCAATGATCTTTTGAGGGTCATATGTATACCAACCATAACCATCCCTTCTTTCCCTGTCCACTTCCGCCAGGGAATACACGATCTTTCTTTCGCGGTTACAGAATAGCGGACGATGTGTTTTCAATTCATAGTAACGGGTCCAGATGGGCGGCGCATTAGGATCATTCACCACCATTTTATCTGTCCGCGAGATCCTGAATTTGGTGGTATCAACCGGTGCCGGGATTGTTTTCACTCTTGTATTCAGGATCTTCGATTCATTGAACCAGGCAACTGCATTTCGAACTGCATTAATGATCTTCTGCGATGGATTATTAATGCTCATTAAAAACTTTACGATCTCCGCGCTTTCCCTGTTGCAAATACTGGGCGGCTCAAAAGTTCTTGCCCAGGCTGGCTCCAGGCTAACTTCATCATATTGCTGACACCAGGCAGTTGGTTTTCCTGCATCATTGATTTGTGTTTTTAGAATACAGTCCAACCCTTTCAGGTAAGCAATATTTATTTTTTTGTGATAAGATTCATTGATCACAGTATACGGCGGTTTTTTC
>JANYIM010000051.1 GCA_025362055.1 Bacteroidota bacterium | reverse complement strand
AAGTGTAGCCGCCCACATAATGCCTACCACAGCGGCATTAATCCCTTCAAGAGACCGATATACAACCACAAATTTTTTTAGATTTTGCCATACCGGAAAAAAAAACAGTACCAACAAGGCGCTTGGTAAAAATATAGCGACTGATCCTATAATGCATCCAAGAAGTTGGTTCTGATGCCCCTCTTTTTTTAACGCGATCCCTCCCGTGAAAGCAGCTATTGAAAATACGGGTCCGGGTATTGCCCTTACCATACCGGCGCCCGTCAATAATTCGTCCCGCTCAATTCGTATCAACCCGGCACTGTCTTTTTGCATTCTTGGTGCCGTGGGCCTTTCAACATACTGGTCAAGCATCATCGGTATCAACACGTCTCCGCCGCCAAAAACAAAACTTCCAAACCTATAAAAGTTTTCAAAAAGGTTAAACGCTTTCCTATTCTCCCATTTTTGTTTTCTTGCTGTTTCACTAAAAAGGCCCGCAATAACAAAGAGCAATACAAAAAGCCAAATATTGGTCCACCTTATATGCCTTGGTTTTATCACCTCTTTTTCCGGGATACGTTTGCTGCTGAAATTGGTTGTGATACCCCCAAGTATTATAAGCGCCGGAAAGATCCAGGGTGTTTTAAAAAGGAAATAGGTTGCTCCCAATGCAACCAGCATTATGATCTGGGTGATAAGGTTGGTTACAGATATTTTAAATGCCCTGAAAGCTGCATAGGCCAAAAAACCGATCGCCATCGGTTGTATGAACTGGAAGATACTGGTGTTGAGGTTTTCTTTTCCGATGCCGCTTACCAAAAAGGAGAGTCCGCCCATTAGCACGCAGGCCGGCAATATCCAGATAATTAATGTGAGAACAGCAAGTGATACCCCCCCTCGTTTATAACCAATAAGGGTAAGGGTTTGGGTAGAAGAGGCGCCGGGTAAAAGCTGGCAGAATGAGACATATTCCATTAGCTCTTCTTTTGTTACATCCCTTCTCCTGTCAACAAAAGTCTTCATCATCATTCCCAAATGCCCCTGGGGACCACCAAAAGCAGTGACACTATGCAGAAACACTGCTTTTAAAAAGGGGATATGCCTTAGCAACATGATAGAATTGGCGCCTTATTTTACTTTTACACTGAACGAATGTAGATTTGACCATGAAAAAATACAAAAGTTATTTTTTATTACCCATTATTATACCCTGCTTTTTGCTGTTTTTTCTTCTTTGCTTATTTGCCGCCTGTAGCCAAAAAAATTATGCTGGGCTCCCAGCATACCAATTTAAAAGCCCCGACAAAAAACCCGATTATGGTAACCTTGATTATTGGGCCGCTCATCCCTGGAAAAAAGATCCCAGCGACAGTGTTCCTAAACCCCTGAAGCTTTATTATCAACCCGACTCAACAGTAGATGTTTTTTTTATTCACCCAACAACCTTAACATCAAATAGCGACCCGAGATGGAATGCTGATATTGATGATGCAGCATTAAATGCAAGAACAGATTACACAACCATTTTATACCAGGCTAGTGTTTTTAATGAAAAGTGCCGGGTATTTGCCCCGCGTTACCGGCAAGCGCATATAAGGTCTTTTTATGTTGCCGATTCTATATCCGCTCCTTATTTTGATATTGCCTATGAAGATATAAAAGCGGCATTTATTTATTATCTAACCAATTATAATCATGGCCGTCCAATTATTATTGCTTCACATAGCCAGGGAACCAAACATGCGGGTAGGTTATTGAAAGAGTTTTTTGAGGGCCGGCCCTTACAAAAAAAATTAGTTTGTGCTTATATTATTGGTTTACCTATTCCCACAACATACTTCACTATTTTACAACCTTGTAAAGATTCGCTTTCAACAGGTTGTTTTGTTGGCTGGCGCACCTTTAAGTCGGGTTATATTGAACCAAATTTTATTGCCAAAGAAACTTTTAAGTCTGTGGTCATTAACCCGCTTTCCTGGACCAGCGATACAGGGTATTTTTCTTCTTCCTATAACAAAGGTGGTATATTAAAAAAGTTTAATAAACTTATACCCAAAACAGTAAGTACACAAATTCATGAAAATGTTTTATGGACCAGTAAACCCAATGTTTTTGGTAAAATTCTTTTTACCAAAAAGAATTATCATATTGGAGATATTAATTTGTTCTATATGAATATAAGGGAGAATGTTGCGGCAAGGATCAATGCTTATTGGAAACAATAAATTACTTACAACTTATATTTTACACTTATCTCCAGCATTCTGTCAATAGGTTTTTTAGCAGCTAATCTTAATTCATCGTCCATAATAATCTCCGGTAATTCATATTGTAAACACAAATACAATTTCTCGAGTGTATTTAATTTCATGTGCGGACAATCATTACAGGCACAACTGTTATTGGGCGGTGCGGGGATAAATGTCTTGCCCGGGTTATTTTTTTGCATTTGATGCAATATTCCAGTTTCTGTTACAACAATAAATTCCTGTGCAGGATCATTTATTGTATATTTTAATAAACCGGTTGTGCTACCAATATAATCTGCAACAGCTAGTACCGGCGCTTCACACTCGGGGTGCGCAATAACTTTTGCTTTTGGGTGACGGATCTTTAACTTAGTTATTTTTTCAAGACTGAATATTTCATGCACCATGCAGGCACCGTTCCATAATACCATATTCCTACCCGTCTGTTTGTTGATATAAGCCAAGGTTCTTATCTGGTGCAAAAATAATAGGTTGGTCTGCCGGAAGATATTCAACGATCTTCTGCGCATTGGAAGAGGTGCAGATGATATCGCTCAAAGCTTTCATTCCCGCAGAACAATTGATATAAGTAATTACAATATGCCCGGGATGTTTTTCTTTGAATAATTTAAAAAGCGCTGGAGGTGCAGAATCACTTAAGGAACAACCGGCTTTCAGATCAGGTAGTAATACTTTTTTTGAAGGATTAAGGATCTTTGCGGTCTCAGCCATAAAATGAACTCCTGCAAAAACAATCATATCCGCCTTGGTCTCTGCAGCTTTTTGTGCAAGTCCCAGGCTATCCCCTATAAAATCCGCAACATCCTGTATATCCGGCTCCTGGTAATAATGCGCAAGGATGATGGCATTCTTTTCTTTTTTTAATCTTTCAATTTCTGCAAAAAGATCAAGATTAGGATCAATGTTTATATCTAAAAAACCGGTGGCTTCAATTGTTGTTTTAGCGATGTGAATATCTACCATAATATGTATTAATACTACTTATTTATATAATCAATTACTACTACTATGAGTGTTAATTTGTGGAAAGAAAATAATTTCTTTCTATTGTAAAATTAAAACCTTTAGTTTATTAACCTTCACTAACAGGTAATTAACATAGAAAAAAATAGATGTGTAGTTTATAGAACCAATATCAGGGGTACTATTGATATTATGGAAATGTATTATTAACAAAGGTTGATAAAAATATGGGTGGAAAAAATACCCCGGCTTTTTTAAAATACCCCTGTTAATTATGCAAGCATAAACCACGAATTAATAACACCTTGCAGGAAGATAAAAAAAAGAACATTGAATTTTACTCATTTTACCCGGATTGTGGACCGAAATAAACAGGGGTTATTAACAGGAAGTGGTGATTATTAACAAAAAACTGTTCATAACATTATAATGACCAATCCGGGTATTTTTAAAGCCACTAACCCAAACAAATTTTAAAAAATACCCCAAATCCTTGCCCTTACTCAATTTTAATGGTTTTGAACCCTTATTTTTTGAGGATTTATATCCTTTTTACCCTATTTTTGCCGTCCATTTTAATTTGAATATAATATGCAGATCATTCAAGGTATTCGTGATAAGGGTGCAGCAATAGTAATTGGGGTAATTGCACTCAGCTTAATTGGTTTTATATTGATGGACGCCAAACAGGGGACCAGCAGGATGTTTAGTTCCAATTCTACCAGTATTGGCAAGATAAACGGAAGTTCTGTAGACCAGGCCGACTTTAATAAAAGGGTTAAAATGCAGGAAGACCAGCAAGAACAACGTTCAGGAAGGAAGCCTTCTGTTACCGAAACCGCCGGGATCCGCGACCAGATGTGGAATACCATTGTTGCCGAAAAAGTGTTTTATGCTGAAGCGGCAAAATTGGGGATCGACTTTACAGCCAAGGAATTATCGGCGATATTATCAAGTAATGATCAGGAAAACCCCCTCTTACAGGAAAAACAACTATTAGACTCTACAACCGGCAAACTCGATCCTGCTAAATTAAAGCAAGCCCTGGTAAACATAAAAAAGATGACGCCCGAGCAAAGGGAAATGTTTGATGTGCAGATCGTTGATCAACAAAGAATAACAAGCATATCAACAAAATACATGTCTCTTTTAAATGCCAGCGCTTATTATCCAACCTGGATGGAAGATAAAGACACCAGGGAAAATAAAAATTTCGCCAACATCTCTTATGTGGCCATACCATTTAATGCAATAAGCGACAGTACGATCAAGGTAAGCGACGATGATATTCAAAAATATGTTCAGTCGCACAAAGAATTATTCAAGCAGGAAGCTGGAAGAACGATCTCTTATGTTGCTTTTAGCCAACTACCAGGGACGGACGATAGTGTAAAGGCAAAAGAAACAGTCACTGCTTTAAAAGATACGTTTGCGGCAGAAAAAAATGTAAAATCTTTTTTAGCAAGAAATACCTCTTCTATAGATTTTGATAGTAACTATGTGAATAAAGCAAAGGTTGGTAGTGCGGTAATGGATTCAATTACAAAATTACCGATGGGCGCCGTTTATGGACCCTATGTAGATAAAGGAAGTTATGTATTAGCCAGGGTGCTGGGAACCAAGACTGTGCCCGATAGCGTTAAAGCCAGACATATACTTATTGCCACAACAGACAGGCAAACAGGGCAACCGATCATGACAGACAGTGCCGCCAAAATATTAGCAGATAGTATATTGAAAGCAGTAAAAGGTGGAATGGATTTCGGATTTATGGCGCTTAAATATTCGGCAGACCAAAGTAATAAACTAAAGGGTGGAGACCTTGGAACATTTGGATACGGAGCGATGGTTTCTGAATTCAACGATTTTTGTTTTACTAAACCCACCGGAACGATTGATGTTGTAAAGACACAGTTTGGTTATCATATTGTACAGATACAAAGCCAAAAAGGATCAAGCCCAACTTATAAAATGGCATTTATGGGCAAAGAGATCCTGGCGAGTGAAACCACTATTAATAAAGCCAGCCTGGATGCAACAAAATTAGCTGCAGATAAAGACCCTAAAAAATTCGATACTACTAATTTGAAAAAAATGGGCCTTCAAAAAATAACGGTCCCGGATCTTATTAAAGAAAATGATGCACAAGTAGGCCGCGATCTGCAAGAAGCAAGACAACTTGTTCGCTGGGTATTTGATGCAAAGAAAGGAGATATAAGCGATCCTTTTAATATTGGCGACCGTTTTGTAGTTGCGATCGTTGATAAAGTAATGGAGGAAGGCTTACAGGATGTGCAAACAGCAAGACCAAAAGCAGAGGCTGCTATCAGGGATGAGAAAAAAGGAGAAGAGATCCTTAAAAAACTGGGAAACACACCAACATTGGAAAGCGCCGCCGCCGCTTTCGCAAAACAGGTTTTAACAGCAGGAGAAGATTCTACAATAATCTTTACCGCCAAAATAATTAATAATATCGGTGTTGAACCCAAGGTGGTTGGCGCTTGTTTTAATAAAGAAAACCTAACAAAGGTTTCGGCACCCATCTTAGGAAAGAATGGTGTTTATGTTTTGAAAGTTAATAGTATTGGAACCAAAGCAGCAGATACACCAGAACAGCTTACAGAAAAAAGAAAGCAGGGCGCAGATCAACAGCGTAACCAGGCACAGAGTAATTGGTTTGAAGGATTAAAGAACCAGGCAACCATTAAAGACGGCCGCAGCAAATTCTATTAATTAATTACTGACCTCAATATATAGAAACAGCCATCACATTAAAGTGGTGGCTGTTTTATTTGCAGGAATTACCAAAAGCGTAAATAGGACGACAGTACACAATATCAATTTAAGGCTCATTTGGTTTAACTTTGTACGATGGACGACATGATGGTAAATAAGGTTTCGGAGAGCGGGCTGGTGACGCTTGACCTGGAAGAATATTATCCAAAGGGAGAGACCATATTGTTTGATATGAAGGACCACTTATTCATGGGCCTGATATTAAAAGAAAAAGAATTCCGCGAAGCGCTAAAACAACTTGACCTTTCTATCTACAAAGAAAAAAATGTGGCCGTCAGCTGCACTGCAGATGCGGTCATTCCCATGTGGGCATATATGCTGATAGCAAGTTCCCTGCAGCCTGTAGCAAAAGAAATAGTTTTCGGTAATGAAGATTTTTTGCACAAAACCCTTTTCTTAAAAAATATCTCTACAATAAAGCTGTCCGACTATCTTGATAAAAGAGTGGTAATAAAAGGTTGTGGAGAATTGCCTATTACCGAAACAGCCTATGTGGAGGCCACTAAACTATTGCGCCCTGTTGCAAAAAGCATTATGTATGGAGAACCTTGCAGTACCGTGCCGATCTACAAGAAAAAATAATTACAACAACGTGCCTTTTAAAATAATAGCCGCAATAGAAAAATAAATAAATAATCCTGTAACATCAACGAGTGTTGCCACAAGGGGTGCCGACGAAGTGGCGGGATCTAATTTAAATCTCTTCAACACCATGGGTACCATAGAGCCGCTTAGTGTTCCCCACATGATTATACCTATAAGAGAAAAGAAAATGGTGATAGCAACAAGGAACCAATGTTCACCATAATTATACCAATGAAAATGTTGCCAAACGGCGATCCTGATAAAACCAATGAGGCCAAGGATCAAACCCAGCGTTAAACCTGAAAATATCTCACGCCTCATTACAAACCACCAATCTTTTATTGTAAGCTCTTTTAATGCCATTGCACGAATGATAAGTGTAGCGGCCTGTGAACCACTATTACCACCACTTGATATGATAAGCGGAACAAACAAAGCCAGCACCACAGCCTTCGAGATCTCTATGTCAAAATAACCCATTGCCGTTGCGGTGAGCATTTCTCCAATAAAAAGAACAACCAGCCAGCCAGCCCTTTTCTTAATAAGAGAAAAAAACTTTGTTTTTACATAGGGATAATCAAGAGACTCCATACCACCAAAATTCTGGATCTCTTTAGTGTCTCTTTGTTCTGCAACATCTAACACATCATCAACCGTTAAAACCCCCAGTAACACATTTTCCTGGTTAACAACGGGCAACACAACCCGATCGTATTCCTTAAATTTTACGATCGCATCTTCTTTACTGTCGGTCATTTTTAAACTGATACAAAAGCCGTCTAAAATATCTGCGATTTTTTTTTCCGGTTCATTTAAAACAAATCTCCTTACCGGAATATCATCTATTAATTTGCCATCCTTATCAACAACATAGATCACATTTGCTGCTTCAGAATCCTTATGATTTTTCCTAAGGTGTTCGCAGGCCTCTGCAACCGTTACCTCTTTTTCTATTGTTGCAAAATCGGTATTAATAAGCCTGGCGACGCTTTTATCAGGATAACCAAGCAAACCATGTAATGCGCTCTTGTTTTTTTCATTTAAAAAGTCCAGGAAAAAAGACAGCTCAACACCCTTTAATGAAGTAAAAAAATTCATCCTGTCGTCGGAGCTTAATTCATTTAATATATAAGAAGCCCTTTCGTGGGCGGCAGCTTTGGTAATCTTTTTTTGCAACAAATGATCCAGGTAAGGGAAAACCCTTACCTCTGTCCTGGTGGGAAGCGATTTAAATGCTTCAATAGCATTACTAACAGGTAGGGCTGTTAGCATTTTTGCTACCTCTGTAGGATGAATTTTCCTTTTGTCTTCTCCAAACCACAGAAGGCTGCTAAAATCCCCCGAGAGTAATTTTTTCTTTATATCCTTTAAGTTCATTACCCACAATTTTTATGCTGATAAATATTTGTAAATCTACCCGAAAGAAATGAAAAAAAAATACCAAAGCCACAGCTTTGGTATAATCAACCCTATAAATTAGAAACTACTTTTTTTCTGAAGGGGCAGCTGGCGGCGGTGGATTATCACTGTTCCACACATCGCGGTGCATTTTCCATTTTCCGTTATCCATTTTCCAAACCACAATAAATTTACCCTTATCCAGCGAAGCATCTTTATCACCCAACACTTCGTATTTGCCGATCTCTGCAACAGCTGCTGCACTTCCCATAACTTCTTCGGTTGTGAGCTTAAGGTTACGGATCCCCATTTTGTATCCACCATTAAAGAAGGCATTAATGGCGGCAGTTCCGCACATCCTTGGCATATTGGGAGGGTTGATACAGGCGTCGGCGGTATAACAACCAGAAAATTTAGTTGAGTCGTCTGTTGCAAAACATGCACCATAAGCCTTGTTGCTTGCCTCAATAGCGGCTTTAACAGAATCAAGATTAAATGCAGCACGTGCATCTGTTTTGCCTCCATCATTATTACAGGAGAAAAGCAGGGTTGAAGCAACCAGCAGGCAGAAGGCGCTTAGTGAAAACATTTTTTTCATAATTAAGTGTTTTTTAGTTGAATGCTAAAAATAGACCTAATAATCAAGCCAACCAATGTGGCTATTGGGTATTTTACCTGTTGTGTGAATGTCTGCCCCCGCCAAAATTCCGGGTCTGCCCCCTGTTTGCATTCCCGAAATTCCGGGAACGTTTAGCCATTGGCCTGTTTGGTGCCGATACTGTTTGAGCTGATGCCGTGAGGCTTAAAGGAAAAGGGTGATCACTCACTACAGGTATAGCTTTACCGATCAACTTAAGGATATCTTTTAATTCATCCCGCTCTTCCGCATCACAAAAGGAAATGGCGATACCCGTATTGCCAGCTCTACCCGTACGGCCTATACGATGTACATAAGTTTCGGGAACATTAGGTAATTCAAAATTGAAGACATGTGACAACTCGTCAATATCAATACCCCTTGCTGCAATATCCGTGGCGACCAACACGCGGGTCTTCCCATTCTTAAAATTACTCAACGCATTTTGTCTTGCGTTCTGCGATTTATTCCCGTGTATAGCCGCTGCCGTTATGTGTGCATGGTGTAAAAATTTCACCACTTTATCTGCACCGTGTTTGGTACGGGTAAATACCAATGCGGTAACAATTGCAGGGTCTTTTAATAAATGCAACAGTAGCTGTGACTTGTCTTTTTTATCAACGTAGTAAAGGCTTTGCTCAATTGCATCAACCGTTGATGAAGCTGGTGTGACCTCTACCTTAGCAGGGTTGGTGAGTAAAACATTTGCCAGTTTTTGAATTTCTGGCGGCATGGTGGCGGAAAAAAACAAGGTCTGTCTTTTTACCGGAAGTTTTGTGATAATTCTTTTTACATCATGGATGAAACCCATGTCAAGCATACGGTCTGCTTCATCTAACACAAATATTTTAAGATATTTGAGATCGATGAACCCCTGGCTGATAAGATCCAGTAAACGCCCCGGAGTAGCTACCAGTATGTCCACACCTCTTCTTAAGATATTGGTTTGGTTTAATTGCGATACGCCGCCAAAGATCACCGTATGCGTAAGCCCGGTATATTTTCCATAAGCTGCAAAGCTTTCATCAATCTGTATGGCCAATTCCCTGGTAGGGGTTAGTATCAAGACTTTAATATTACGGGGCCCGCGTTCTTCAGCTTTTTGCTGATACAATATTTGTAAAATAGGGATGGCGAATGCGGCAGTTTTGCCGGTGCCGGTTTGCGCACAGCCCAAGAGGTCTCTTCTTTCCAGTATAAGTGGTATCGATTGTGCCTGGATGGGCGTTGGGGTGTTGTACCCTTCAGCAGCTAATGCTTTAAGAAGGGGTTCAATTAGTTCTAATTTTTTAAATGCCATTGAATGGTTTAATTTTTATAAGGCTGGCAAAGACGTTGCATTTTCTGAATCAGCGGGGGAATGTTTATTTACCACATCGGCTTACAACCTGCCGTGTTATTATAGTGGAGTAGGTTGCAAAGGTAGGCTTTTGTTTTTTAATGCCGTTTCATTGTGTAATTTCGCTTACAATACAAGGTTATGCCAACCCTTACCATTACTACCATACAGAGCAATTTACTTTGGGAAGAAAAGTCTGCCAACCTCCGGATATTGGAGGAAAAGATCAATAGCATCTCCGAAAAAACAGAGATCGTGGTACTACCGGAAATGTTCAGTACGGGCTTTAGTATGAATCCCGGCGAACTGGCAGAAACAATGGATGGAGAAACGGTAGCCTGGATGAAAAGGGTAAGCAACGAAAACGGGGTGATTCTTACCGGTAGTATCATTATTGAAGAAAAAGGAAAATATTTTAACCGAATCATATGGATGTTGCCCAACGGTCAGCACGGCCAATATGATAAACGGCACCTGTTCGCTTATGGAGAAGAAGACAAACATTTTAGTGCAGGTAACAAGCGCCTGATCGCATCCGTAAAAGGATGGAAAATAAACTTACTGGTCTGCTATGACCTGCGTTTCCCGGTTTGGGCAAGACAACAATCATCAACAACTGAACCCGAGTATGATGTTTTGATCTATGTTGCCAACTGGCCCGAACGCAGGAGCCATGCATGGAAAACATTACTTTGTGCAAGGGCGATCGAGAACCAATGTTATGTAGTAGGCGTGAATCGTGTTGGAACAGACGGCAATAATATCTATTACAGCGGCAACAGCCTTGTTATAGATCCGCTGGGCCAGGTACTCTATCATATGGCCGATAAAGAAGACATAAATACAATTGCACTTTCAAAAGAAAAACTGGAAGAAGTGAGATCAAAATTTCCTTTTTGGAAAGATGCGGATGAGTTTAAGATACAATAAGAAAAGGAAAATTGCCTATTGTAAATTCCCCATTGCGTTCTTCTGTCTTATCAATAACCTTACTACCTGCATTTTTTTATCAAACCCCTTTACGAGCGCTTCATAATTGGTGGCTATATAAATATCAGGCATTATACCACGCCCGTCTTTTGGAACATGTTTGTATTGTACCAACCTGAACAAAGGAAGCCTAACCCGCAAGCGTGTATTGGGTAGGGTTATGTCAGGGATCAGTATACCATCGTTGCCATGCCAACCACCGCCTGTTTCTTCCCCTACTAATTTTATACCGGGCTGGCCCTTTACATCATTGCAAAACAATGCAGAGGCCGAAAAGGTTGAGCCATTGGTAAGCACATAGAGGTCTCCGCCAAAATGATTTTTATTTTTAGGCCGATATAATTTTCTTTCCCATAAACCAAAGTGATACAAACCATCGTTTCTTTTTTTTGTTAAAAAGAACAAGCCGATATTATTAAGAAATTTACCCTTTATGTATTTTGTATATGGCCGAAGGGTTTTTGCGGCAGCAAAAGAAGTGTCTGCAACCCTGAAAGGAAGCCTGGTTACATATTTTGTAAGAAGGGTAGACAGGTTTATTTTTCCTCCACCATTGCTGCGCAGGTCTAGCACAAGGGTTGATATATGGGCTTTCCTGATATAGCGGAATGACTGGCGATAGAATTTCCGAAGCCCGCCGTTTGAAAAGGTATTCAGCGTAATGATCGCGGTATTATTAATCGTATCAATTGCAAGGGAACGGGCCAACTGTAGCCTTTGTAGCCTTCTCTCGTGCCTGGTTAATTTTATAGCAGGAATGTGGCCACCCTGCCTGCTGCTGTCTTTTGGGAATTCAAAGAGAGGAACCTTAACGGTTTGTTCTTTTCCTGTACTATCTAAAAACTGTACCGTATAATTCCTGCTTAAACCAAATATATTTCGATGGTAGTAAGGGAAATTATTACTCAGGCGGAGATAGTTCACATTTTCGGCAAAGCCATCTTCGGTGAGGTAACCAAACATTGTTTGCGTAAGTTCCTTATAACGCATCCCGTTCACAGAAGTGACCAATGTGCCCCTTTTAAAAACAGTATCTTTTCGGTTAAGGTTAGCCGTTACTGCCATGGAATCATTCCAGAATTTCATAAAAAGCGGGAATTCGGTAAATTTTTTATTGCCCACCCATTTATTGTACGCCTTGCTCATACTAAAACTGGTATGACCGCAATGTAACTGGCGGGTAAGCGGTGCAATTATCTTCCAGCCAAACTGCTGTTCGGTCATGCTGTCTTCAATGGCCAGGTAGTATTTTTCGAAATACATGTCCATGCTGTCTTTGCTGGTATACCAGTACAGGGAGGGGTGTTTTTTTTCAAATATGTTTCTCAGTAAAGTATAATCCTGTTGTAATTGTTCTTTGGGATATTTTTTTGTGGGACTGTAATTTTTGTTAGTGGCGGCACAGGAGTATAGGAGCGGGATCACTAAAAATAAAAAGGCATTTTTTACAGTCATCGTTAATTCTTTGTGGAAACGTGCGGCAAGCGCTGTACTTCTTTATAACTCTGTAGAACCTGTTATTTCAAATGGTTCCAACCCTGCGCTACCAGCTCGTGTTTATTTCCGCCACGCGTAATGATATTTTTTCCTTCCGCCGCTTCTGTGATATACCCGATAATGCTGAGCCCGTTATTAGCGCTTATCTTTTCGTAATCGCCCTGCGCCACGGTAAACAACAATTCATAATCCTCACCACCGCTAAGCGCACATGCGGTAGGATCCAGCTCCAGCTTGTATGCGAACTCTTTAGAGTCTTCGTTCAGGGGCAGCTTGTCTTCATATAGCACACAGCCAACATCACTTTGTTTGCAGATGTGCAGGAGCTCACTACTGAGCCCGTCGCTGATATCCATCATGCTCGTTGGTATGATCTCGTGCGTTGCAAAAAATTCTATCACATCTTTCCTGGCTTCCGGTTTTAATAATCTTCCAACTATATAGGCCTGGTTCTCAAGGTCGGGTTGTGCCCCCGTTTGTTCGAATATTTTTTTCTCTCTTTCCAAAATGGTCAGCCCTAAAAAAGCGCCCCCAAGGTCGCCGCTTACACAGATAAGATCATTAACCCTTGCACCACTTCTTTTTACATAACTGTTGGGTGCCACTTCGCCAATAGCGGTAATACTTATTACAAAACCGCGCTGGGATGTGGTGGTGTCGCCACCAATCAGGTCGACGCTGTATTTTTCACAGGCAAAGTAAACGCCCGAATAGAACTCATCTAACGCTTCCACGCTGAATTTATTACTGATGGCGATACTTAATAAGATCTGTGTGGGCGTGGCATTCATGGCATAGATGTCGCTGATGTTGGCTACCACGCTTTTGTAACCCAAATGTTTCAAGGGTGTGTACATGAGGTCAAAATGAATACCCTCTATCAACAGGTCGGTGCTAAGAACCGTTTGCCTACCAAAGTGATCAATGATTGCGGCATCATCTCCCACACTTAAAACGGTAGAACTGTTTCTTATTTCATTATTGCGGGTAAGATGATCTATTAAACCAAATTCACCGAGGGATGATATTTCTGTTCTTTCTTCCATAAACTATTTTTTTACCAAGAAACCAAAGAGAAAAAAAACGATATTTCTTTGACCTCCTTTTCTACCCAAGCTTCTTAGCCTAATTTTTTTCTGTTATTAATAACATCCAGCATCTCATCGTGTATCTTTCCGTTCGTAGCCAATAAGTGCGGCTGATAAGGTGAATAATAATTGCCTTCGAAATCGGTTACTTTTCCACCCGCTTCTTCCACAATCAAAAAACCTGCAGCACTGTCCCATGCCTGTAACTTATGTTCATAAAACCCATCAAACCTTCCTGCAGCAACCCAACAAAGATCAATGGCCGCACTTCCCAAACGCCTTACCGGAACACCCTTGCGGATGAATCGTTCAAATACCTGTAATGGGCCGTTTGGCTCATCCAGATAAGTATACGGGAAACCCGTTACCAGGCAACTTTTTATCACTTCTGTTTTATCGCTTACGTTTATTTTTTTATCATTCAGGGATGCGCCGAACCCTTTTTGAGCAAAGAACATTTCATTCATTAAAGGGTTGTACACGGCGCCCAATAGCATCTCCCCGGCTTTTTCCAGCGCAATACTTACGCAGCAGATGGGAATGCCATTGGCAAAATTAACCGTACCATCAATCGGGTCAACGATCCACTTATATTCGCTGTCCATGATCAGCTCACCACTTTCTTCACTTAAAATAAAATGATCCGGATGATCTTGCCTGATCGTATCAATAATCGCTTTCTCTGCAGCATGATCGGCTTCGGTCACCAAATTATTAACCCCCTCCTTGTTGGAAATCTTGAATTCACCATTAAAAAAATGCTGTAGTTGTGTGGCCCCGGCCTCAACAGCCTTCAGGAGAGTTGCTTTTAACATGACGCAAAGATACAAAGCCTTCTTTACTATATTTGAAGATGCATTTATCGGTCATCATTGTAAACTATAATGTAAAATATTTCCTTGAACAATGCCTTTGTTCTGTGAAAACAGCCTGCCGTAATATAGATGCTGAAATTTTTGTAATTGATAATAATTCAACAGACGGCAGCAGCGCTTTTCTTGAACCAAAATTTCCAGAGGTTAATTTTATATGGAATAGCGGAAATATGGGTTTCGCCAAAGCAAATAACCAGGCCCTGTCGGTGGCCAGGGGAGACTATATCCTTTTTTTAAATCCCGACACCATTGTGCCCGAAGATTGTTTCGAAAAATGTATTGGTTTTTTTAAGGCCAACCCCAACACAGGAGCACTGGGCGTGCATATGATAGATGGAACAGGTAATTTTTTAAAAGAAAGCAAACGGTCTTATCCTTCACCGCTCACTTCTTTGTATAAATTAACCGGGCTGACAAGGATGTTTCCCCGTTCAAAAACCCTTGCAAAATATTATCTTGGGAATTTGTCAGAAAATGAAAACCATGAAGTGGATGTGTTGGCCGGGGCTTTTATGATGGCACCTAAAACGGTATTAGCGACAACAGGAGGATTCGACGAAATGTTCTTTATGTATGCAGAAGATATTGATCTCAGTTATCGGATACAAAAGGCAGGTTTTGCAAATTTTTATTTTTCAGAAACAAGCATCATTCATTTTAAAGGAGAGAGCACCCAAAAAGGCAGCCTTCATTATGTGAGGATGTTTTATAAGGCGATGGGTTTGTTTGTAAAAAAACATTACAGCACCGGCAGGGCGGGCATTTTTAATATATTGATATGGGGTGGTATATTTTTGCGGGGCCTGTTCTCTTTTATTGCCAAAATGCTGCAACAGGCGGTATTATTTATATCGCAGCCACTAAGAGGAGCCGGCGATGAATCAAAAGAAATGGGGAAGACCATCATATTATCAAATGAAAAAGAATTTGAAGTGGTAACGGCAATAATGCAAAAAGCCGGGATAGAGGAAAGGGTATTGGGCAGGGTAGATAACGGTAAGGGACACACGGAAAATGAATTAGGTAGCGTAAGGCACTTGCCTGAATTTTTAAAAAGGCATCCTATAAAGGAGATCATCTTTTGTGAAGAGGGGCTGGGTTTCGCTTCAATAATTAAGATCATACAGGAGCTACCCCACGGAATAAGGAATAAATTTCATGCATCCGGCAGCTCCGGTATTGTAGGCAGTGATAGCAAGGATCTAAGCGGGGCTTATATTACAGGATGAAAAAACTGTATTTTTAGACCAACCGGGCAACAAACCCCTTAACCACGTCTTTGTATTGATCCTGGTTCATAGCAATCTTATTAAACGAAAATGACTTCACATCAGCAAGCGCTTCATTGAACCTGAAATCATCCTGTTTAACGCAATAAAATATTTTATTTTTCATCAGCGCCATTGCAAGATATTCCTGTTCTGTTTGACCAGGAGTTGGTATGAGGATGGCATTCTTTTGAAGTTTCACCAGGTCCATCACGGTTGTATAGCCGCACCTGCTGATGATCATACCAGATTCCTGTATAGCTTTATTTAATTCGGCAGCGCTAAGGTGATTTTGGAATTCAATATTTAAATTATTAGATCGCCTTATCGATGAATTATCAGGAAGGCCCCGTACAAATAAAATCCTTCCTTCATAACTGCTTAACTGTTTCAATAACAAGTCTTCAAAAATAGTTCGTTGCGGTTCGGGCCCCGAAATAATAATTGCAAGCTTGTATTTATTATCTGCGGTAAGTTTTTTAAACCGGGATAAGGAGCCAATGTAATGAACCGGAATTTTTGGTAAATGTGTAGGATGAGATAATAAGCCCGCCAGGTTGGTTTCGCCCGGCATATCCGGCACCCAGCATTCTGTGTATTTATTGATGAAACGATAATGTATTTTTTGAGCAAGCCATTGTGTAAAATGATTCCCTGTTTTTATGGTCAACTGGTGTGTTATATAAATACAGGGGACCGTTGCATGATACAATCCAAAGCGATTATCTGAAATCACCGCATCAATGGCATGTTCCTTTATTGTTTTTTTTAACCAGCGGTGTTCGCTGTAGATACTGGAGATGATCTTAGGAAATTGAAGCAATATTTTTAGCGGCAACCAAAACCGCTTGCGGCTGTATTGTATGCGATATCCCTTTAATTGCAAAAAGGTCAACTGCGAAAATTCTTTTTCCAATAATACCCTTGCGGCACCTTCTGCGCCGATCAGCACTTCACAATCCAATGCAATAAGTTCATTAATAATAGGAATACAGCGGGTTGCGTGGCCCAGGCCCCATTCGAGCGGAGCTACTAAAACACGTGATTTTGGGCTTAATATGTTAAAATTGCCGCCACTCATCCAAACAAGACAATAAATATTTGTGAAAATAGTTTAATTTGCTAACCTGAAATTATGCAACAACTATTTAAAATAACATTGCTGGTTACTTTAATCATAAGCCTGATAGCTACCGGGTGCTCTTCTTCAAAGAAGGGGCAATGCGGTTGTCCTGCAAAAACAGGATTCATAGGATATAAGTAAGCAATAAAAGAAACCCACCGCCATGAATAATCCGAACCGGGACCTACTGGTTTTATTCAACCAGGAGTTGATGACTCCACAGGCGATCGAGCACGAGGTTGAATTGTTGCACGAGTTGTTATACACCGTAGAATATATTGAGAATTTAATTATCGCTCACGAAGTGATAGACCTGAATAAATACAAGGTCATTAACAGATCCCACCAACTTCGTTTAGTTATCCGTCAACAGAAATTAAAGCCATTTGTTTTTTTAAATTGTAAGAATTAGGCAGCAGATCACACAGGTTTTCACAAATTACTTTTACTTTATTATAGCAGATAACGTGTAATCTATGGCGATCGCCTTGTTGTAGACAAAATCAACTTAATTTTTGTAAAGCCGTTTTAAGCATTCCCAGCATTTCATCGATCTCTTCTTTTTTGCAAGTGCCAACGCTTAGCCGGTACCACGAACTGTTTGCGGGAGCGCCAAAAGCATAGAAAGGCACAACAGCCAACTTGGCCTCGTTTAAAATATAGGAAGTGACATCAGCCTGTGTGGCCAAAATTTTTCCATCAGAAGTTTTCTTTCCGGCATAATCGATCTGTATGGTAAGATAGATAGCAGCCTGCGGTGCGATGGAGTCTACCGCAAGCCCCGCTGCCTTCAATTGCTGAAAGCCATCAGCGATCCTACGCAGGCGTTCATCTACCTCTGCCTTAAAGTGAAGGAAGTATTTATCAATTACGTCTGTTCGTAACAGGTAGTTTGCAAGGGCTTTCTGTTCGGCCATGGGGGCCCACGCACCGACATGACTGTTTATGGAACGCATTTTTACAAGCACTTCTGCCGGCCCCATCGCCCAACCTACCCGAACACCTGTTGCTGCAAAGGCCTTGCTGATACCATCAATGAAAATGGTATAATTTTTCATTTCTGGCCGCAGGGAAACAGGGTTGTAATGTATTGTATCGCCAAAGCAAAGGGTCCAATAGATCTGGTCATACATCAGGTATAATTTCTTTTCCCCCTCGGTGCGATTATTATTTTCTTCAATAACGAGATCACAGATAGCTTCCAGTTCTTTTTTATCGAATGTGGTACCGGTAGGGTTCAACGGCGAACATAAAGAGAGCAATGTGGCGCCTTTAATATGTTCCTTTATCTGAGCAGCGGTAAGTAAAAAATTATTTTCTG
>JANYIM010000037.1 GCA_025362055.1 Bacteroidota bacterium | reverse complement strand
CTTTAAAGCCTTCAGCCCTGGTACCCAATACCTCCATGTTATTGTTTTCAAGATCGATGCGGATATCTGAATTATGCAGGAAATAATTCATGAAATATTCCTTGATCACATAACCCTTATGGCCCAGGCATACGATGAATTCATTGAACCCATAATGACTGTATATCTTCATGATATGCCAAAGGATGGGCTTCCCGCCGATCTCCACCATTGGTTTGGGTCTTATATCCGTTTCTTCAGATATCCGGGTTCCAAGTCCGCCTGCAAATATTACTACTTTCATTAAAGGGGGTTTCTGTGATCAAATTGGGTTGAATACTGATCGGGAATGCGCAAAAATAATGAATTATCATTTCTATCTTATGTTTGCATAATATTTACACTAAAATAGCAATTCATGCAACGTGTGGCACTTATTACAGGAATTACGGGTCAGGATGGAGCTTATCTTGCCCAATTGCTGCTGGACAAAGGTTATGAGGTGCATGGTATCAAGCGCAGGACCTCGCTCATCAACACCCAACGCATAGATAATGTGTACCAGGACCCCCATGAAAAGAAACTGAGGCTGATACTACATTATGGAGACCTGACCGATTCCACGAATATCATCCGGATCATTCAACAGGTACAGCCTGATGAAATATATAACCTTGGCGCCATGAGCCATGTTAAAGTTAGTTTTGATACGCCCGAATACGTTGCCAACACAGATGCCGTTGGGCCCTTGCGCCTCCTGGAAGCGGTGAGGATATTGGGGCTCACAAAAAAAACAAGGATCTACCAGGCCTCTTCTTCAGAGATGTTTGGTAAAGTGCAGGAGATCCCTCAAAAAGAAACAACGCCTTTTTACCCACGCTCACCTTATGGTGTTGCCAAATTATATGGTTACTGGATATCGGTGAATTACCGTGAGGCTTACGGCATGTTTGTATGCAATGGCATTTTATTCAACCACGAAAGCCCTTTACGCGGCGAAACCTTTGTTACAAGAAAGATCACAAGAGGTGTGGCAAAAATTGCATTGGGATTGGAACATAAACTCTTTTTGGGCAACTTAAATGCAAAAAGAGACTGGGGCCACGCAAAAGATTATGTAGATGCCATGTGGAGAATGTTACAGCATCCTGTAGCCGAAGATTTTGTGATCGCCACGGGTGTTACTACCACGGTAAGGGATTTTGTAAAAAAATCATTCGCATTCTGCGGCATTGAAGTTGAATTTTCGGGCGAGAGCGAGCAAGAGGCCGGCGTAATCACAAAATGCACCAACCCCGCTTACCAGCTGGTACCCGGCACCGTTATGGTAGCGGTTGATGAACGTTATTATCGTCCAACCGAAGTTGACCTGCTCATCGGCGATGCTACCAAGGCAAAGGAAAAGCTTGGCTGGCAGCCTGTTTGCAATTTAGACGACCTGGTAAATGAAATGATGGCGGCCGACCTTGACCTGTTCAACAGGCAACTCACACTCAAACAATCGGGTTACAAGACATTGAACCAGTATGAATAAAAGGGATAAAATATTTATTGCAGGCCATAATGGGATGGTGGGTTCTGCCATAAAAAGAAAACTGGAAGCCGAAGGTTTTGAAAATATCCTTACAAGAAATTCTTCCCAATTGGACCTTCGTAACCAGGCTGCCGTGAATGATTTTTTTGCAGCAGAAAAGCCCGATCATGTTTTTTTAGCGGCGGCCAGGGTGGGTGGCATACAGGCCAATAATATCTACCGGGCCGAATTCATTTACAGCAACCTCCTGATCGAAGCCAATATCATTAATGCTTCCTGGGCCAATAAGGTAACTAAATTATTGTTCCTGGGAAGTTCCTGCATCTATCCAAAACTGGCGCCACAGCCACTGAAAGAAGAATACTTGCTCACCGGCTTACTGGAAGGCACAAACGAACCTTATGCCATTGCAAAGATCGCAGGCATTAAGTTATGTGATGCTTACAGGAGCCAGTATGGGTGCAACTTTATATCGGTGATGCCCAGTAACCTCTATGGCCCGAATGATAATTATGATCTCGAGAATTCACACGTGATACCTGCCCTGCTCCGTAAATTCCATGAAGCAAAAATGAATAATACTGAGGCCGTAATAGTTTGGGGGACTGGCAAACCCATGCGGGAATTTTTGTATGTAGATGACCTGGCTACCGCCTGTTATTTTTTAATGCAAGAATATAATGAACCCGGGCATATCAATGCAGGCACCGGTGAAGACATAAGCATAGCCGGGCTCGCCCTTACCATAAAAAAGATCACGGGATATACTGGTGACATCAAATTCGATTCAACCAAACCCGATGGCACTCCCCGAAAGATATTAGACGTAAGCAAACTGAATCAACTGGGCTGGAAGGCTTCCACAACATTGGAAAACGGATTACAAAAAGCGTATGCCGATTTTAAGCTAAGGGGTTAAAGGAGGAAATGAGGAAAAGGAGATAAACGCATTGCACTCCGTTGCTCTTTTTCCTTTTTTGTTCTCAACCCTGTTCTATTTTTTTTGACTGATATAGTCCAAAAAAGACCTTAGCCCTTTTTCTTTTTTTTCATCCAACAGGTAACTGATATTTTTTGTGTAATATTTTCCCAGGTCGTACAATTCATAAGGCGTGGCTTTTATTACCACATCAAGATTATTCAATCCAAATGCATTGGCCTTATTGAACTCATTTTTAAATGCTGCATCAAAAGGTTTATTGCTCACCCAGGCAGCAAAGACAAAGGGCAGTCCCGTCATTTCCTTCCAGGCAGTTCCCAGGTCGTAAATATATTTTGACTGCAATCTTTGTTTAAAGGCACGGTCGCCTATAACAAGGCCGGCGGTAGTGCCGCTGATATTCTTTTCATAATCTTCAGTTGCAGCAACAAGTGTTGGTGAGATATTCCAATGTTCTTTTAGCAATAACTGCAGCAAAGCAACCGAGGTCTTGCTTTGATAATCAAGCAAAATGGTTTTGATCTTATCCAATGGTGCATCGCTGAACAGGCAAACACTGGCCACTTCGCCATCACTACCGATGCAATAATCGGAAACGATATGATATTGTGGTAATGATGGAATGATGGCCACGGGCACGAGGCCGATGTCAATTTCATCAAAAAGCAGCCGGGCAGCCACTTTTGAAGGGTAATCGTTGAGCAATTCCACTTTATCTGCCATCATCCCCTGCTCAAATCCGTATATTAAAGGCTTTGTATTAAGGTAACTTACCGCACCAACCCTTATTTTTCTGTCCAAAATGATTAAGTTAAATTTGCCTGCAAATTTACAGCAACAACATGGATTTACATCAACTCACTGCCATTTCACCGATCGACGGGCGCTATCGCAACCAGGTGCAGCAACTGGATGAATATTTTTCGGAATATGCCCTCATCAAATACCGGGTATTGGTAGAAGTTGAATATTTTTTGTTTCTCGCCGAAAAGCGGTTTTTTAAAGTAGATGCAAAAACAAAAAAACATTTGCAGGGCCTTATTGATAATTTTTCACTGGCCGATGCCGCACAAATAAAAAAGACAGAGTCCATTACCAACCACGATGTAAAAGCGGTTGAATATTTTTTAAAAGACAAACTGGACAAATGCAGTGCAGGCCATCTAAAAGAATGGATTCATTTTGGGCTAACGTCGCAAGACATCAACCATACCGCAACTCCCCTGCTCTGGAAAAATTGTATAGAAGCTGAGTACTTGCCGGCGATATTGAATTTACAGCTGGCAATTGGCAATATGGCGATACAATGGAAGGATGTTCCCATGCTGGCGCGTACACACGGGCAACCGGCATCGCCTACACGCTTAGGCAAGGAACTGATGGTATTTGCAGAAAGGCTGGAAAACCAGATACAGTTATTCAGTTATATCCCTTTTACGGCAAAATTCGGCGGCGCTACCGGCAATTTCAATGCTCACCATGTGGCCTACCCGAAATACGACTGGATAAGGTTCGCCAATGAATTCACGGAAGATAAATTGGGGTTACAGCGGCAACAATACACTACGCAAATAGAACATTATGATACATTGGCCGCACATTTTGATGCCATCAAGCGCATCAATACCATCTTAATGGATCTTTGCCGTGACCTATGGACCTATATCAGCATGGATTATTTTAAGCAAAAAACAAAGAAGGGGGAAGTTGGTTCATCTGCCATGCCCCATAAAGTGAATCCCATTGATTTTGAAAATGCGGAAGGTAACCTGGGTATTGCAAATGCGCTGCTGGAACACCTTTCGGCAAAACTGCCCATATCAAGATTACAGCGTGACCTTACCGATTCCACGGTATTAAGAAATATTGGCGTGCCGGTTGCACATACGATCATTGCCGTAAGGTCAACACAGAAAGGCATCAGTAAACTGGTATTGAATGAAGCAAAATTAAAAGCCGACCTGGAAAACAACTGGGCCGTTATTGCAGAAGCGATACAAACCATTTTACGCCGCGAAAATTATCCCCAGCCTTATGAAGCATTGAAAGCATTAACGAGGGGCAAGACCTCCATTGATAAAAAAGCCATGCACCGGTTCATTAGCTCCTTAAAAATTTCGGCTGCTGTAAAGAAAGAGTTGAAAGCCATCACACCATTTAATTATACAGGATTATAAGTTAATAGCATTTCCCCTGACTGGGAATAGCAAAAGATTCTAAGGATCCATACTTCGCATTGGTCAATATAGTTCCACTGTCGTTCACCACAATAGTACAGAAGCTAAATCAGGGAACCAACCCTCAATCGGGCAGTACTCGATTGAGGGGCTCTTTTTTTGGTTCTTTTTTGGAGAAGCAAAAAAGAACATAATTAATACATGTATCTTAAATATTGGCCGACATTTTACTATCAGAAGAAAAAATAAATTCATTAACAGGTCATTAAATTAATAATCACTTTCTTTGTTGTGACGATCAAATATGAAAAAAATATACTTCCTTCTTTTACTGGTAACGAATATATGTGCAGCACAGGGCACTATCGACAAAGGCCTCCGTGCCT
Source organism: Bacteroidota bacterium (assembly GCA_025362055.1). GTDB lineage: Bacteria > Bacteroidota > Bacteroidia > Chitinophagales > Chitinophagaceae > Ferruginibacter. Next base: position 46 of record JANYIM010000037.1, on the reverse strand, counting down.
ATTATCCCTTCAACGGCAATGCCAATGATGCCAGCGGCAATAATAA
>JANYIM010000019.1 GCA_025362055.1 Bacteroidota bacterium | reverse complement strand
CTTGTAAAAAGCATCTTCCAGTCCGGCCGCATCCTCTTTTTGCATTCGGCTGATCTCATCTTTTACAGACTGATCATAATTACCAGTAAGCCAGTTATTGATCTTTTGTTGTGTAGCCGCCTCCATAATTATTCAATTTATACTTCCAAAAATAATTGTTTACAGTATCTTTATTACCAGATATTGTAACTTTATTTAAATGAAATTCAGATTTATCATATCCATGCGCTACCCGGCGGTAAAACGACAAATTATTGTAAGCTTTTTTTTATTGGCAGCTTCCGTCACAGGTGTAGCGCAGGATTCAGCAAAACTAATACCGGCAAAACTCAGTTTCAACTTTCACCAGGTAACAACCAGTCCTTACGGGGCTTTTATCTTCCCATTGTCCAGGTCCATCGATTACTCCAATTACCCCCTTACTGCCAATGAAATTTTACGCCGAAATGACCAGATAAAAGCATACAACCGTGTGTATAACATGATAACGAACCGCAACAAGAACGGTTTCATTGGAAATCTTTTGGGCCTCCAGCGCACGCAACGTACACATCCCAGTCCGGCATTCTGAACCATGGCCGATCCTTCATTCAGTATCTTTCGTAAATGAATAAGCGCAGATAGATTATTTTTGTTTTTTTATGTCCCCAACCACAAAACATATCCCGGCATTGGTGGCGAACTCGTTCTGTTATTCCTTCTTTTTGGGAAAAAGAAGGAATAATCACTCTTGTACTATGAAAGCGATATGGAGCTTTTTTTTCATCGTATTATTCTCAACGGGGTCATTTGCACAGAACTTGACTATAAAAGAAGGAGCAAACGATTCAACCAATCACCAAATCACCAAATTAACAAATCAACAAATCAACACCCGTGTAAAGATCATCGCCACCACCAATATTGTAGGTTATGGCGCAGTGATGGTAGCATTGTACTCAACCTGGTATAAAAATTACCCTCAAACCCATTTCCATTTTTTTAATGATATTAAAGAATGGCAACAGATCGATAAGATCGGTCATGCCTACAGTGCATATGCTGAAAGCAAGTCCAGCATGGAGCTTTGGCGGTGGACAGGTATCAGTCGCAAAAAAAGGATCTGGCTTGGTGGCATGAGTGGGGCCTTTTATCAAACCCTTATCGAAACACTGGATGGATTCAGTGCTGAATGGGGCTGGAGTTGGGGCGATTTTGGTGCCAATATTATTGGCAGTGGGCTATTTGTTTCACAGGAACTTGCCTGGGATGAACAGCGCATTCAATATAAATTTTCGTTTCACCGTAAAAGTTATAGTGACCCCTCCCTTAACCAACGAAGCGATAAGATATTTGGTAAAAGTACTGCAGAGCGTTTTTTAAAAGATTATAATGGTCAGACCTACTGGCTGAGCACCAATATTAGATCGTTCTTTCCAAAAAGCAAATTGCCACCCTGGTTAATGATCTCTATTGGTACAGGTGCAGAAGGCATGTTTGGCGCCAATGATAATATTGGCAAGGATTCTTCCGGCAATGTAAACTTCAACCGTACCGATATAAAACGTTACCGGCAATGGTATTTAGCCCCTGATATCGATCTTACTAAAATAAAAACCCGGCATAAAGGAATTAAACTGGCACTTACACTGCTTAATGTTGTAAAATTCCCGATGCCTTCATTGGAATATTCTAACGGAAAGTTCAGGTTCAATGCGATCAGCTTTTAAAGCAATTAATAATTTAGAATTAATAATTCATTCTTAATTCAGCTTAACTTAGCTTATGCAATTCCTTCAACAGATCCTTTTTGGCCTGCTTGCAGCAACAGCCATTTGGTTATTTTCTAAAAAACTAATGGAAATACGCCGCAATATCCTGTTGGGTAAGGAGGAAGACCTCTCAGGTAATTCCAAAAAACGTTGGGGTAATTTATTGCTACTCGCATTAGGACAAAAGAAAATGTTTCGGAATCCGCTGGTTGCCTTATTGCATCTTGTGATCTATGCCGGATTCATCATCATTAATGTTGAAGTACTGGAAATTGTCCTGGATGGCATACTGGGAACACATCGTTTATTCCTACCTTATATCGGCAGCGGGTATGCGTTCATCATCAATTTTTTTGAGATTCTGGCCGTTGGTGTATTTGCAGTATGTGTTATCTTTTTAGCAAGACGAAATATCATTAAGCTCAAACGTTTCGTCAGCAAGGATCTTAATGGCTGGCCACGTAGCGATGCCAATTATATCCTAATCACCGAGATCATTTTAATGACCCTCTTTCTCAGTATGAACAGTATTGACCGTGCATTACAATTACAGGGAAGTGAACATTATCATGATACGGGTAATTTTATTTTTTCGGGTATGCTTGCTCCTTTATTCAGCGGGATACCCGAACATGCTTTGATAATTCTGGAACGCAGTTGCTGGTGGCTGCACATTATTGGCATATTTGCTTTCTTAAATTATCTTCCTTACAGCAAGCACCTGCATATCATGCTGGCTTTTCCCAATGCATATTACGCAAGACTGGAACCGGCAGGTAAAATGGA
>JANYIM010000257.1 GCA_025362055.1 Bacteroidota bacterium | reverse complement strand
GTTATTTCACTTGTTTTCGGGTCTTTCCAATCCATGGCATAAACGGGAAAGCCTAAACGATCTCCATCCCGCTTACTTAACTTTCCATTGCCATCCGGTTTTAAGATCAAGGGAAGATGAGCCCATTGGGGCATCTTATCCAGTCCAAACAAATATTTCCATAATAAGATATGGACGGGGGCGCTGGGCATCCATTCCTCGCCACGAAATGCATGGGTTATCTTCATTAAATAATCATCTACCACCACGGCCAAATGATAGGTGGGCATTCCGTCTGCTTTCAGCAAAACTTTATCATCCACGGTATTGGTATCGAATTCCATTTCGCCCCGGATCATATCGGTAAAGGAAATGAATTCATTGGCATTTATTTTGATCCGTATCACATAAGGGGTTCCTGCGTCCAATAATTTTTTTATTTCTTCGGGCAGGAGCCGCAAAGAATTATTCATTGTAATGCGGCTGTGATGGTCGTATTGTAAACTGTGGCTGCCTGCTGTTTTCAGCCTTTCCCTCATTGCCTCCAGTTCTTCTGTTGTGTCGAAGGCATAATACGCATGCTCGGCAGCAACCAGTTGCTCAGCATATTGGCGGTAACTTTCTTTCCGTTCACTCTGACGGTAAGGTGCAAACGGGCCACCCTGAAGCACACTTTCATCAGGCTTCAGGCCACACCATTTAAGGCATTCAAAAATGTATGCCTCGGCACCTTCCACAAATCTGGTCTGGTCTGTATCTTCAATGCGTACGATAAAATCCCCGTCATGCTTTTTGGCGAATAAATAATTATACAGAACGGTGCGTACACCGCCTAAATGAAGGCCTCCGGTTGGACTGGGCGCAAAACGCACTCTTACTTTACTCATAGGTTGCAAAGATAAGCCCGGTGTAAATAGAGGGCATTTTATTAATTTAATGTTACATTGCTTAAAAATACAATATTTGATATTTTTTAACGTTAAAAGACCTATTTTCAAATCGTAAACCCCCGAAAATAAAAAAATAATGCCTTTGGATTAAACCTTCATGCTGATTAGCTATCTATATCCGACAATTCACTCAAAAAAAATCAAAAATTCACCCAAAATCAAAAAATTTATGAAAAGGAAAATCCCATTTATCCTGGCCGCTATCTTAGCGATATCGGTCGTATTTGTAAGCTGTAAAAAAACAAGTACCAGCAGCACCGACAACACCGACCTGACCACACATGCTGATGACCAGAACACTGTTTCACAGAATATGGACGATGTTGCCAATGACGCCAATGGCGCAATTGACGGCTCTGCTGCTTTTCAAGGAAAACCAGGCGACGTTGACAATCTGGTGCTTCCTTGTAATGCAACCGCTGTGTTGGATTCGGCCAATGGTTTAAGAACGATCACCATTACTTACAATGGCCTTAATTGTCAGCTTAACCGCATCCGTGTTGGTGTAGTTGTGCTTTCAATGCCTTTAACCCAACACTGGAGAGATGCCGGTGCCACATTAACCATCAATGTTCAAAATTTGAAGATCACAAGGGTTAGTGATGGAAAATACATTATCATCAATGGTATCACTACCGTTACAAATGTATCTGGTGGCCGCTTGAGAGATCTTTCTGCGCTTGGTACAATTGTTCATACCATTAACAGTGCAGGTATCACGATAACTTTTGAAGATGGCACACAGCGTTCATGGCAGATTGCCAAAAAAAGGACCTTTACTTACAGCAATGGTGTTGTAATTACAACTATCGGAACGCATACAGATGGTAGTACTACCGGTATATCTGAATGGGGTACCAACCGTTTCGGTAATGCATTCTCTACTGCTATTACCCAACCAATGGTTATTCGTGAGGATTGCAGCTGGAGACTGGTAAGTGGACAGGTTACCCATACCAAACTGGTAGCAACTATCGTAGTTACATTCGGTTTGGATTCTGCAGGAAACCCGGTAACATGCCCTTCCGGAACCTTTTATTTCAAAGTTGTATGGACAGGAACAAATGGCACCGTAAGAACATTTATTTTGCCTTATTAAAATATTGAACTCTTTAATTAAAGCGGTTGTCTCCATTTGAGACAACCGCTTTTTCATTCAACTATATCCTAAATTTTTTATTGCTGTAAGAATATGCTTTCAGCATTTGCAGTAGTAATTGCTGCAACCTCTTCCGGGGAAACATTTTTTATCATTGCCAGTTTTTCAACAATATATTTTAAATAACTGCTTTCATTTCTTTTACCCCTGAATGGAACGGGCGTTAAATAAGGAGCATCTGTTTCCAACACCAGGTGTTTCATGTCTATCTTTTCGATTACTTCTGCAAGCCCCGAATTTTTATATGTGAGCACCCCTCCGATACCTAAATAAAATCCTGCATCAATTATTTCTCTTGCATTTTCATAATTGCCACTGAAGCAATGAAAAATTCCCCTGACCCCTTTTGGTACAAATTCTTTTACCACGTTGATCGTTTCCTGCATGGCGTTCCTGGTATGGATCACGATGGGTAGGTTATGTTGAATGGCCCATCCAGCCTGTGTTCTAAATGCATCATATTGCTGTTCCATAAAACTGGTGTCCCAATAAAAATCCAAACCGATCTCACCGATCGCAACAAATTTTCTTTTTGTAAGGCAGGTTGCTGCAAACTCCAGTTCTTCCTTATAATTTTCTTTTACCGAACAAGGATGCAGTCCCATCATAGCAAAACATTTACCAGGGAATTTTTTTTCCAACAACAATAAATTGTTTGTTTCCCTGCTGTCAATAGCAGGCAAATAAAATTTTTGTACACCGGCATCGCCTGCTCTTTTCATTGTTGCATCAATATCATCTTTAAATTCATCCAGGTAAAGATGGCAATGCGTATCTGTTAATATCATAGTTGTATAAAATACAAAAGTGCTTAAAAAAAAATTAACGATTCTTTAAACTTTGCTATACACCCGATGTCTTAAATAGGTTAACTATTCACCTTTATTTTAAAAATTAATTTTATGAAAAAAACAATTCACCTCACCAGGGGGCTGGCAGCGCTTGCGCTTATGTTAGCCCTCCTGTTCACCAGCTGCAAAAAAGAAAGCTCGGGAACAGACACCACCACTACCGTAACTGAAGATTCTGTTGAAACTGCAGCCACAGTAGAAGCCACTACGCAGGATGCACAGGCTGAAGCACAATTCGATGATGTTTTCAACATCACGGCGAGTATGAACACACCACAGGTTGGAGAAGACCTGGGCATGGAAGTTAATGTATCCGGGTTATATACCCTTGGCGGAAAACCTGATACATCCGCTCCTTGTTTTACTATCACTGTGGTACCAAATATTCCGCACATTTTTCCAAAAACCGTGACCATTGATTTTGGAACAGGCTGCCTTGGCCGTGATGGCAAATACAGGAAAGGTAAGATCGTATCTATTTACACCAATCCTATGATGGTACCAGGCGCCAAGGTATCCACTACTTTCGTTGGTTATTCTGTTGATAGCTTTGCTATTGAAGGCACTCATATTACAGAGAACACCAGCACATCCAATATGCAAGGCTGGAAAATAAGTGTAATCAATGGAAAGATCACCAATACCAACACAGGCAACTGGAAAATATGGAACAGTGTAAAATCGGTATTACAGATCGAAGGCAATGGTACACCACACTTTCCGTTAGATGATGTTTACAAGATAACAGGAGGTGCTACCGGCTCTAATTCAGCAGGTAATACATGGTCTTCAAACGTAGTGGATCCATTGATAAAAAAATTCACTTGTCCATGGATCGTGAAAGGAACCGTGCGCCTGATGCGGAATGGCAACTATGCCTTATTGGATTATGGGAATGGCGAATGCGATAACCTGGCGATACTTTATGTTAACGGGGTGCCGCACGTAATACATCTGTAATAACTCAAAAAATTGTTGTTTTTTAAATAACAACGCCGTATTTTTATCCTAGTTTTCATAGGGTACGGATTAAAAACGGGCCAGGGTTTCTACCCCGGCCCAATTTTTTTGGTTGACATTTCTCTTGTTCAATTTTTTTGAACGGCTATTTAAGTTGTATTTTTTCAAAGCGGTATCCCCTTTCAATAAAATATTTCAACACTACCGGTAAGGAATAACGCATTCTTTCATTCGCTTTATCGCTGTCATGAAAAACAACGATAGCACCACTCTTCGTATTTTTTATCACATTCATGCAACATTGCCCTGGTGTGATGCTTTCGTCAAAATCGCCGCTTAATACACTCCACATAATTGTTTTAAGTCCGTATTCTGGTGCTGATAAAGCCTTTTGCTGCGATCTTTTGATCCTTCCATAAGGCGGCCTGAATAAATTAGAATCAATGTATCTTTTTGCTGAACTGATATTCAACAGGTAGGGGGCATCTTTTGTTTTCCACCCATTCAAATGATCAAAACTATGGTTGCCTGTGGCATGGCCATCTTCCAGGATCCGTTGATAGATGTCCGGGTACTTCATTACATTCTTCCCAATGCAAAAAAAACTGGCCCTGGCATCATACTTTTTCAATTCATCCAATACGAAGGGAGTGATGAGTGGATGGGGCCCATCGTCAAAACTGAGGTAAATGATCTTCTCGGTAACAGGTAGCTGCCATAAGGCTGACGGGTATAATTTTTTTAACCACCATGGTGTTCTTACAAAGTAAAACATAGGGCAAATTAAATATAAATTGAATAAGCCCTCTTATCTTATTGATTGCGGTATTAATAAAAAAACCTCCTTCGCTGAAGCCAGGAGGTTAAAGCGGAGACTATGAGATTCGAACTCATGATACAGTTTCCCGTATACACACTTTCCAGGCGTGCTCCTTCAACCACTCGGACAAGTCTCCTTTTTTTGGAACGCAAATGTACAATCAAAAAATCTATTCCAATATCTTTTCCATTTGCATGCTCCTGCTGCCTTTTATCAAGAACTGTTTGTGTTCGAAACGCTGTTGTTGAAACCATGCTTTTGCCTGTTCAACATTTTCAAAATTTGTATATATGTGTTTTAATTTATAATAATCGCCACCAACCAATATCACGGCTTCCCATACATGTTCATTAATGAGAGAAAGAATGGCCTGGTGTTCTATTAAACTGGTTTCACCTAATTCCATCATCCCCCCCAATAGTAGTATTTTATTATCGCCCTTCATCTTTGCAAAATTTTCTATTGCTGATCTCATACTTGTGGGATTGGCATTATAGGCATCCAGGATGATCATATTAGTTCCCTTTTTGATCAACTGTGAGCGGCTGTTGGAAGGAGTATAATTTTCCAGTGCAGCCCTTATCTTTTCGTCCGGCACATTAAAATATTTTCCAACAGCTACAGCTGCCAATACATTGGGTAAATTATATTCACCTACTAATTGTGTTTTGATAGTACTCCTATCAGCGCCACCGGTTATTGCAACTTCTAAAAGGCCTGAATTGTTCTTCACTTCCCCCGTTATATCAGCATCATGGGTTCCATAGGTCTTAATGACCGCAATACCCTTGCTCATTTCTCTTAGATAGCCATAGTCCCACATAACAAATGCGGTCCCTTTATTCGCCTTTAAATGATCATACAATTCACCCTTGGCTTTGCGTACGCCGGCTTCATTTCCAAAACCTTCCAAATGCGCTTTGCCACAGTTAGTAATGATGCCATGAGTGGGCAATGCGTATTTGCAATATCCTTCAATTTCTTTTTGGTGATTAGCACCCATTTCAATGATGGCCATTTCTGCATCAGCCTTTATTTTTAAAATAGTGAGCGGGATACCAATATGATTGTTGAGATTTCCTTCGGTGGTATAAGTTGTATACTCAGCAGTCAGTACTTCATGGATCAACTCTTTTGTAGTGGTCTTACCATTGCTTCCTGTTATTGCAATGAAAGGGATCTGCCTGTCACCGGGTAAATTGGAGAACTGCATCCGATGGTGCTTTGCCAGTTCCTGTAAAGTCGTTAAAACATCATTTACTCTTATGATCCTTTTATTTTCCAGTCCTTTGTATTCATCTACGATTGCATAGGCAGCACCAGCATCCAATGCTTTTTCCGCAAATTGATTGCCATTGAAATTGGGCCCTTTTAATGCAAAGAACAGATTACCTTGTTTTAGTTTTCTGGTATCCGTTTCTATGGAAGGGTGTGCTACAAACAATTCATATAATTCCGGGATCTGCATGTTTCAAAATTATGACATCATCGTTGAATTAACTGCATTAAAAAACCTCCCGGAAACATCCGGGAGGTTTACTATTTTAATAAAGAATTATTTTTTCTTTTTACCACCGCCCTTGCGGGGATTTTGTTTGCGTTTTGCAAAATTATTACCCTCTTTAAAGCCGGGTCCTTCAGGAGGCCCTAAATAAGTTTGAGCACAACGGAAACCAACAGTACTTGCGCCCTGATCTTCTTCCATAAAACGGCGTGTGCCCGGTGACAACCAATAAGGCCTGTCATTCCAACTTCCACCTTTGATAACCCTTGACCTATCGCTGACCAAAGAAGATATACCGTATCCATAATAAACACCACTTGCAGAATCACCATCAAGATAATTGATTACATTATTATGCTGGTAGTTTCTGCGGTTCTTTACTTCTTCATCAGAGATATCGCTTTTCTTCAAATGTCCCATACTGTCTCTTTCATAATCACCACCAGAGGTCTTATAATATTTCTGGAATTTGTTACCACGGAAATAGTTAAAATCTTCTCCATCCGTTGGGGTCATCGCCCTGTACACATCGGCTACCCACTCACTAACATTACCACTCATATTATATAAACCAAATGCATTTGGATAAAAGGATTTAACATTACCAGGTATGGCAGCACGGTCATTCAAACCACCGGCAACACCCATGTTATCACCACTACCACGTTTGAAGTTGGCCAGGAATTTTCCCTGCCAGCTTCCACGACGATTATCTCTTAAACCATTTGGATTATTACTCCAGGAATAGATCTGTTGATTAGAGAATAATTCTTCACCACTTTTACTTTCTTTTCTGCGTGGAGAAGGATTCTGGGATAACATACCGTATGCAGCATATTCCCACTCTGCTTCTGTTGGCAGGCGATATCCCATATTTAATATTCCATCATCCATGCGCACAGTCCCTCTTGGCTTACCGTTCACATCTTTTAATGTAGATTTTTTTGGTTTGGCCCTGCCCTGGATCATATCAGGCGCCATTAAATAAGTTTCGGTATTGAATGAGCCGTCTGCACCCGCACCTTTCATTTCTCTTTTAATAGCATCTTTTTTAAGATAACCTTTGCTTTTAAGATTCAGTTCATTTACCCTGTCCGTTCTCCATATACAAAAATCATGGGCCTGTTGCCAGGAAACACCTACAACAGGATAATAATTATAAGACGGGTACCGGAAATAATATTCAACGTATGGTTCATTGTAAGCTAATTCCTCGCGCCATACCAATGTGTCCGGTAAAGCCTTTTTCATTACGGAAGTATCGCCGGAGAATGTGTTTTCCAGCCAATATAAATATTCGCGATAGTGAACATTCGCAACTTCGGTCTCATCTATAAAAAAAGAAGGAACAGTAACACGACGTGGTACATTGTTCCAATCGCCCATTACATCTTCATCTTTAGCTCCCATTACGAAGGAACCACCCTGTACGAAGACCAAACCCGGACCAGCCTTTGGATATTTAACTTTTGAAACATGAAAATTTCCCATGTTCTTGTCATCATAATTCCAGCCGGTAGCTGACGACTTGCTGCTTTTTTTGCCAAAGATGCCGCCTTTTTTACAGGCACTTAATGAAAGTCCTGCTACTACAAGGATCACCAAATTTTTACCAGAAAATAGATTTTGCATGTGCATCCGTTTATCGAAATTGTTAACGAAAGGTTTTCTTTATTATTGTATATGAGATTATACCGGCTGCGAATATAAATACTTTAAACGATATAGGAATATTTACCAGCCACTTTTTATACCGTAAATATGTTATTTTGGGCTTATCACCCGAAAAGCTGCTTTAGTATCGGTTTTGGGCTAGTTATATTGTATTTCAAAATTTAAATTATTGTTAAAGGGCCGTGTTCTAAATGCGGTATTTTTTTTGAAAATCCTTGTGCATCTATGACCGTACAATAACGCAGTTCTGATCAAATTACCGATTGCCCGATCTCTCTGTTATTGGGATAAATTGATAAAGC
>JANYIM010000205.1 GCA_025362055.1 Bacteroidota bacterium | reverse complement strand
TGTAGATAAGAATAGTATCTATATTGCCGGCGATAATGAGACAGGTGTTTTTTATGGCATTCAAACCCTCATTCAGTTACTCGCTAACAACGACCAGCGATCAACGGCCAACAGCCAACTATCCGTTCCCCAACTATCCATCAATGATCATCCCCGTTTCCCTTATCGTGGTATGCACCTGGATGTTGGCCGGCATTTTTTTTCCGTGAACTTCATAAAAAAATATATCGATTATCTCGCCGCATACAAGTTCAATACGTTTCACTGGCATTTAACAGAAGACCAGGGCTGGCGTATCGAAATAAAAAAATACCCGTTACTAACGCAGGTGGGTAGTTGCAGGGATCAGACATTGATCGGCAATTACGGCAGTAATAAATACGATGGCACCAAATATTGTGGCTATTACACCCAGGAACAAATAAAAGAGATCGTAAAATATGCAGCCGACCGCTACATTACCATCATTCCTGAAATTGAAATGCCCGGGCATTCTTTGGCGGCGCTGACAAGTTATCCTTATCTCGGTTGTACAAAAGGGCCTTACAAGGTTTTGGAAACATGGGGCGTATCAGATGACGTGTACTGTGCAGGCAATGACAGCACTTACCAGTTCATTGAGAACGTACTGGATGAAGTGATAAGATTATTTCCATCAAGATATATTCACATTGGTGGTGATGAATGCCCAAAGGAAAAGTGGAAAGCCTGCCCTATTTGCCAAAAGAGAATAAAAGACGAAGGACTAAAAGATGAAAATGCGTTACAAAGTTATTTTGTCCACCGGATAGAGAAATACCTGAATGGCAAGGGAAGAAAAATAATTGGTTGGGATGAAATTTTAGAAGGTGGCCTTGCTCTCAACGCCACCGTGATGAGTTGGCGGGGCGAAGAAGGTGGCATTGCAGCTGCAAAAGAGAATCATGATGTGATCATGACACCGGGCAGCAATTGTTATTTTGATCACAGTCAAAGCAAGAATGAAGACAGTCTTACCATTGGTGGTTATTTACCCTTAGAGGATGTATACAACTATGAACCCATCCCCGCATCATTGAACACTACAGAATCCAAACATATTTTAGGTGCACAGGGCAATGTGTGGACCGAATACATGAGCAATCCGGCCAAAGTAGAATACATGATCTTTCCAAGGATCTGTGCATTGAGCGAGGTATTGTGGACACCAAAGGAAAAAAGGAACTGGAATGATTTTGAAAAAAGGTTACCCGGGATTTTTAAAAGGCTGGATGAACAAAAAATCAATTACAGCAAGGCATATTATGACCTGAAGGCGACAGTCATTCCAACTGAAGACCATGATGGCGTATCGTGGAAACTGGAAAGTAAAAATCCAAAAGACAGGATCGTTTATCTAATCGGATCAGAAGACAGCAGGCTATATATATATATATCACCTATCCGGCTCATCCATAACAATTACGAATGCACAGCCTGGATCCAATCATCAGACCTTAAACCAGTAGGGAATCAACTGAAACAAAAATTCATTTTCAACAAAGCAACCGGCAAAAAAATAACACTCGCCAATGAACCTTCCAGGTCTTATCCCGGCGATGGTGCGTTCACGTTAGTAAACGGGGTGCAGAATGAAAAGGGGTTGAACAAGTCGAATGAATTTCTTGGTTTTATGGGTGCCAACATGGATGCAACGATCGACCTGGGAGCAACAACAGCTATAAAAAAAATAACGCTGCACGTATTGGATCAAAACGGCAGTTGGATCTACCTGCCAAAAGCTGTAGAAATAATTTATGTCCCCAATGTTGATTATACAACTACAGGATTGAAGGATTTTCCAAAAGAAACAAAGCTTGTTGACCCTGTATTGGAAAAAGGTATAAAAACAATTTCCATTGAAAGCAAACAGCAATGCAGGTATATAAAAATAGTTGCAAAGAATTTCGGCACCATCCCTTCCGGTAATCCCGGCGCCGGCAATCCTGCATGGTTATTTGTTGATGAGATAGAGGTGGAATGATGGATACCTGTTGATACCGGATAAGCATATTTAACAAGGTGCCTATTGTTTATCGATAAGTATCCGGATACCTGGTATCCGTCATATTTCATTTTCCGGTATTTGCATGAAACCCTCTGCCCGGGCTGCATTCTTACTATATTTTGCGTCTTCAAAAGAACATTTGGGGATTTTATTTATCTTCATAATTGCATTTACAAACTTGACTATTGAAATGAGAAAAATATTATTATTAATACTAGTATGCATATACAGTACAAATATGTCATTTTCACAAAGCTGTGTTCCTACAACCATTAATGGAACTGTTATCAATTTAGCCTGTGGCCTGGCTTGTACCAGCTTTGTTTATCATGTACCTCATTTGAGATCAACCACATCTTATCTAAATTCAGCAATCCCATTTTCACCACTTCCATATATAGTTGCCGGAGGTTCCACTGATACTACTTTATACGGCGATGATCAATACAGCAATTTGGTAAACCTTTCCTTTCCATTCTGTTTTTTTGGCACTACTTATAATAGTTTAGTTGTAGGGTCAAATGCAATATTGACTTTTGATGGTACAAATGCAGGTTGTGCAAACGCATATACGATCAATCCGGCAATTCCGAGTACTGGCGGCGGCGCACAATGCTCGCAATTTGCTACTTATTATCCCAAGGCTGCTGTTATGGGTTGTTATTTTGATTTTGACCCAAGACCCGGAGCTGGTGCCAATGCTTCGTACCATGCCAGCCCTGATGATCACAGAATTCAATGGAGGGTGGAGGGAACTGCACCCTGTAGAAAATTTGTAGTGAGTTACTATCATATTGGTACGTTTGATGGAAATTCTAGTACAACTTCCTGCGGCTATAACAATCCAAACACACTTCAGATGATCCTCTATGAATCTACAGGTCTCATTGACGTATTCATAGAGAATAAACAGTGCTCCTCTACAACCAACTCTAACAAAGGAATCATAGGCATACAGGATTTTAGTAGAACACAATGGAGCGCAATCCCAGGACACAATGCAACTTCATTCACATGTTTTCATGAAGGTTATCGTTTCACGCCTAATGGCGGAACATCTAACTTTGTCAGCGCTCAATTATTTACGCTCGGAGGTACATTTATTGCAAATGCAGATACATCAACAAGCGTTGCAGGTATTTTAGATATATCTTTCCCGAGCATTTGCCCTCCTAATAATCCTTCAACACAATATGTTATCCAAACAACCTTTAATTCCTGTTTGGGTGCACCATTAATAAGTTCAGATACCATAACCTTTAACCGTGTTACTGCACTTCCGGCTAATATCACCATGACCCAAACCACCTGTGGGGCAAGTGTTGGTTCAGTTACAGTTACACCTACCTCTGGCACCGCTCCATATACCTATGTTTTAAATGGCGGCGCACCTGTATCAGCACCGGGCGCTTATACATTTACCAATCTTGCTGTTGGCCCTTATACGGTTGTAGTTACAGATGCCAGCGGATGCAGCAATACATTAAACATAAACGTTACCACTACAACTACCATTACAGGCAGTGCTACCCAAACGGCTACTTCCTGCCCGCTTTCGGCAAACGGGACCATTACGGTAACGCCTGCCGGCGGTTCAGCACCCTATACTTATTCGTTAGATGGTGGCCCATTCCAACCAGGCAATGTTTTCACAAATGTTGCTGCAGGATCGCATACAGTCACTTTTACTGATGCCGGAGGTTGCAGCGGTACAGTTACTGTTGTTGTTCTGGCTGGCAGTACACCCCTCACGGCCAACTTAAGCTCTACTCCTACCAGTTGCCCCGCAGTAAGCAATGGCACTATAACAGTTACGGTTACCAGCGGTACGCCCGCTTACCAGTATTCGCTGGATGGTGGGCCTTTCCAGCCCGGTAATGTATTCATCAATGTAGCTTCCGGTTTACATACTGTAACGGTCAAGGACATTTTTGGTTGCACCGGTACTTTCCCGGTCAACGTGGTGCAGGGTGCTGCGCTTACAGCAAATGTAAGTTCTACTGCCACCAGTTGCCCTACCGTCAATAATGGAACCATAACGGTTACCCCTACCGGCGGAACAGCGCCTTATCAATATTCACTGGATGGAGGCCCTAACCAGCCCGGCAATGTATTTACCAATGTAACATCGGGGCCGCATACGGTAGTTTTTACGGATGTATTTGGCTGTACAGGCTCCATTGCTGTTACTGTTGCCCAGGGGGCCCCGATCACTGCGAACATCAGTTCCACAGCCACGAGTTGCCCTACGGTCAGCAACGGAACCATAACGGTTACCCCTACCAGCGGAACGGCCCCTTATCAATATTCACTGGATGGAGGCCCTTTTCAGCCGGGAAATGTATTTACCAATGTAGCTTCGGGCCTGCACAACATTACTTTCAGGGATGTATTGGGCTGTGCAACCACGCTCCCGGTCAACATAGCGCAGGGAGCCCCACTTAGCTCTACGATCCTTTCCGCAGATCCACCCTGCTTTAATTTAAATAACGGAACCATAACGATAACGCCTACCAGCGGAACGCCTCCTTACCAGTTCTCATTGAATGGTGGCCCTAACCAGGCCAGCAATGTGTTTTCGGGACTTGCACCGGGTGCCTATACGGTAACTTTTACAGATGCCATCGGCTGCTCCGGTACTAACAATGTGGTGCTTACCACCAATCCCCCCATTACAGCTACTTCAATAATGGTAATGCCTTTGTGTAATGGTAATGCTAATGGCAGTATCACATTAAGCCCGTCAGGTGGTGTGGCCCCATACCAGTATTCGATCAATGGTGGCGCTGCTTACCAGGCTAGTGCCGTGTTTAATGGCCTTACTGCCGCAACTTATAATTTTATGGTAAAAGATGCACTGGGTTGTATCTACGGTTTTACATTCACACTGAATCAACCAACCGCATTGACCGCATCTGCAAGCACTATTGCTGCAACCTGTAACGGTAATGACGGATCAATAACCGTAACGGCTGGCGGCGGTACACCCGCTTATCAATATTCGATTGATAATGGTGTGACCTACCAGGCCGGAACCGTCTTCACCGTATCCAGCGGAACTTTTAATAATAATATATGGGTAAAAGATGCCAATAACTGTATTGCCCGTACAAGTGCTGTTGTTGCGCTCATCGATACCATGCGTTTGGAACTGGGCCCCGACAGCACCATCTGTATTGGCCAATCGGTAACATTTGCACCACGAACGAATGCACAAACAAATATTTTTAAATGGACCGCTGTGCCAACACTCTTGCAATCGGAGATCGATAAAGACAGTATCGCCAATGCAACTGTTACACCACCTGCCACAAAAAAATTCTACCTTACAGCAAAATGGGGAGCCTGCCAGCGAATAGATAGCCTGCTCATCACCGTGCAGAAAAAACCAGTAGCTCATGCCGGCAATGACACTACCATCTGTGCCAAAACAAAGGCATACCTCAATGGTACTGCATCCAATTTTTCGGGGCCATTATTGTACACCTGGGCACCTATCTCACCACTGCTCACATTCGTATCGCCTGATTCCAGCAGGGCCATAGCATTACCGGATTCTACACAGGAATTCATTTTCAATGTAAAAGATAACTACGGGTGCAACTTCTCCGTTTTCGATACCATGAAAGTATTCATTGACCCACCCGTTCCTGCATTTGCAGGTAATGATACCAATGCCGTTAGAGGAGTACCACACCAGCTTTTCAGCAGTGGTGGTGTAAGTTATGTTTGGTCGCCTGCAGGCCCGTTGAATAATCCCTTTATTAAAAAACCGCTGGCTACATTGTACACAGATACTTATTTCAGGGTATTGGTTACTGATGCCATTGGTTGTACCGCCACAGACGATGTGTTCATAAAAGTATATGAAGGTCCCACGTATTATGTACCTAATGCGTTTAGCCCTAACGGTGATGGTTTGAATGATGTCTTCAGGCCCATCCCTGTTGGCATCGCATCAACAGATTATTTTATGGTATTTAACCGTTTCGGTGAACAGGTATTCCAGACAAGGGAATGGCTGAAAGGATGGGATGGGAAATTCAAGGGTAAAGATGCTTCTATGGGCACTTATACATGGATCCTGAAAGGAAAAGATAAAAATGGACAGGTAGTGGAGATGAAGGGAACAGTACTACTGGTACGTTGATTTTAAGGAATTTTCTTTAACTTCAAGGATCTTTATCAATAGCCATTTCCAATGAGGAGATCTTTATTCTTAATTATATTCCTGCTTTCCTTTACAGCTGCAAAGCTATCAGCACAATCATGTTTTAATATTTTCGCGGGCAATGATACAACGATATCCTGCCTTCAATCCTGTCTGAATCTGCATGCAAGCGTGCCTGATGTGAGAACTACAGACGATTACCTGGCCATCCCCATACCTTATCAACCCTATCCATACACTAATCCCGGGGGCATCCTGGTAGACCCATTATACCTGGATGACCGGTTTTCTCCTGCAATCGTTCTGCCTTTTACATTTTGTTTCTATGGGCAAACCTATACAAGTTGTGTTGTGGGCACGAATGGTGTTGTAACATTTGATATCTCAAATGCAAGCACGGAGAACGGTTACATATTAGGCCCCACTATTCCTTATGCAGGAGGAACTCCCAATAATGATGGACCCTATTATCCGAAAGCGTCTATTATGGGACCTTATCATGATATAGACCCTTCTTCTGCTACACCCCAGCAACCCGACAAAAAAATGGAGTATATCATTGTAGGCAATGCTCCCTGCAGGAAATTCATTTTAAATTTTTATAAGATCCCTTATTATAATTGCGGGGCTGCACTGGTAACCCAGCAGATCGTATTATATGAAGGCACCGGTATCATTGACGTTTTTCTTAAAGACAAACCTTTTGCATGCGGAGGCAGTACAAATGGCGGAACAGCCATACTGGGTGTTCAAAATTTTAATAGGGATAAAGCAGTTTGGGTTCCGGGAAGAAATAATACCGTTTGGAGCGCTTTCAATGAAGGCTGGCGCTTTGTTCCTAATGGTGCTGCCTCTCTTTTAAAACGTGTTGAATTATATAAAAATAATACACTCATATCTACTGCCACTACAACTGCTTTAGGTAATGGACTGGTAGATGCCTTATTCACAAATGTTTGCCAGTCGGAAGACAGTATGAGCTATGCTGTCAGGGCCTTCTATCAGCAATGTGATAATCCTGCCATAGAAACAGAGGGCTCTGATACGATGATCATTTATAAAACGCTGAACCCACTTACTATAAATACTTTGCCGGCTATCTGTCCTACTTCAGGTAATGGCCAGATCACCGTAACGAATCCTGTGGGTGCCAACCTCGAGTACTCTATTGATAATGGTATTACCTGGCAATCTGCTCCAATCTTCAATCGACCGGCAGGCAGCTATACTGTTATTGCCAGGGTGGTGGGATCAAACTGCACCGGTTCTGCACCTGCCGTGATCGGTTCTTCCCTGCCATTCAGTATCAATGGCCTTGTTACAGATCTAAAATGTAAAGGGGTAAGCACGGGCCAGGTAACTTTCAACCCAATTGGCAACAACCCTTTTGATTATTCAAAAGATGGTGGCGCCACATACCAATCAAGCAATGTATTTGCAGGTCTTGCCGCTGGATCTTATACTTTCCGCGTAAGGAACGGCCTCGGCTGTACGCAGGACACCACGCTGATCGTTAATGAGCCGGCGACAGCGATTACTGTATCGGCAACAAGTACCATTGCCACCTGCATGGGTAACGACGGTACCCTTACCATCACTGCAGGGGGTGGAACTCCCGGTTACGAGTACTCGATAGATAACGGCGTTACCTGGCAGCCCGGAAATGTATTCATTGGATTACCCGGCGGAAATTACAACGCCATTGAAGTACGGGATGCCAATGGTTGCATTACCCCAACTACCGGTACCATTACTTTCTTAGATACCATGCGGTTGGAACTGGGCCCCGACAGTACTATCTGTATTGGCCAATCGGTAACTTTCGCACCGCAGACAAATCCGCAAACGAATATTTTTAAATGGACCGCGGCCCCTACGCTCGTGCAGTCTGAGATTGATAAGGATTCCATTGCCAATGCAACCGTTACACCACTTGTTTCAAAAAAATATTATCTCACGGCCAAATGGGGCGTATGTCAGCGTATTGACAGCATGATCATCACTGTGCTGAAAAAGCCAATTGCCTTTGCAGGTAATGATACTATCATTTGTGCAAAGACACCAGCATACCTGAATGGCACTGCGGCCAATTTTTCCGGGCCGTTATTGTATACCTGGGCTCCTATCTCACCACTACTCACCTTCGTATCGCCTGATTCCAGCAGGGCGGTGGCATTACCGGATTCTACCCAGCTATTTATTTTTAATGTAAAGGATAATTACGGATGTAGTTTTTCTGTATTTGATACGATGAAAGTATTCATAGATCCTCCCATCCCTGCATTTGCAGGCAATGATACCAATGCCGTGAAAGGTGTGCCACACCAGCTATTCAGCAGTGGTGGTGTAAGTTATGTATGGTCTCCTGCCGGGCCATTGAATAACCCGTTCATACAAAAACCCCTTGCAACTTTATACAATGATACCTATTTCAGGGTATTGGTTACAGATGCCATTGGCTGCACTGCCACGGATGATGTATTCATAAAAGTATATGAAGGCCCCAGGTATTATGTACCAACTGCGTTTAGCCCCAACGGTGATGGATTGAATGATATCTTCCGGCCCATTCCCGTTGGTATCACTTCAACGGATTTCTTCATGGTATTTAACCGTTATGGTGAGCCCATGTTCCAGACAAGGGAATGGCTGAAAGGCTGGGATGGAAAATTCAAAGGCAAAGACGCTGCCATGGGTGTATATACCTGGATACTGAAAGGAAAAGACAAAGATGGCAAAGTAGTGGAGATGAAAGGAACGGTTATACTCCTGCGCTAACAAATAATGAAGCTGCCTTGGTGGCAAGAAAGGAACTCCAAAATTCCCTGTTCTTTGTTCGATATTCGGAGATTATATCCACATTCCGTTAATAAATTGATACTACCTCAACAAAACCTTTCTTTTAAAAAATTGTTATGTTTGTTGTATGAATTGGACAGAGAAGAAATCTATTCGTGTAGCCATACTGGATCTCTATGAAGGATTTGCCAACCAGGGCATGCGTTGTATCCGTGAAATACTCAATCAGTTTGGCGAAAACAATAATATTGATCTTACCTGGGATGAATTTGAAGTGCGCCTCGAAAAAAAAGTTCCTGACCTTAGTTATGATATCTATATCTCCAGCGGCGGCCCCGGCAGCCCGTTAGAAAGCGAAGGAAGTGAATGGGAAAAAATTTATTTCAACTGGCTTTCTAAGGTTGAACGCTGGAATCAAAATGAAGCACACGTACAAAAGAAACAGGTTTTTTTCATCTGCCATTCCTTTCAATTGGTTTGCCGGCATTATAAGATCGCAAATGTTATAAAAAGAAAGAGTACTTCCTTTGGTGTTTTTCCCATGCACTTATTACCGGATGGAAAAGATGAATCGATCTTCAATGGCTTACATGACCCCTTTTATGCAGTTGATAGCCGGGATTACCAGGTAATAACACCCGATCATAACAAACTCCGCCAAATGGGGGCCAGTATTTTAGCCATTGAAAAAGAACGTCCGCATATACCCCTCGAAAGGGCGATCATGGCAGTTCGTTTCAATGAAAATATGATTGGCACACAGTTTCACCCCGAAGCAGATGCAATAGGCATGAGCCTTTACCTGCAAACAGAAGAAAAGAAAAAGACCGTCATTGAAAATCATAGCTTCGAAAAATGGGAATCCATGATCGAACAACTGAATGACCCTGATAAAATAATGTGGACCTACTCACATATCCTCCCCAATTTTTTATTCCTGGCAATTGAGAACCTGCAGTTGGTTGAAGTATAGATAGCTGCCACGGATTGCACAAATTAACACAGATTTCGTTCCTCAGCATGATAGTAGCATGATTTCGTGTTTTACTCCAGAATCATTATTTTTATCATCCTTATTTAAAATAATGACCGGCAATGATAAAAGACTTACGGCAACGTTTCAATAAAGCATTTACCAAAGAAAAATATGAGGCCTATATGGCCAAACTGGAAGCCTTGCATCCCGGCACCCTGGATTTCAGGAATGCAGAGACCCCGATCTTTGTTCCCAAAGATTTTACACAAAAAATGCTGGGCGCCTGCGAGGATATTATTGATGTGATCGTACATCCAAAATTCATAGAACTTACCGACCGTGGTATCCCGGCAAATGTGAACGTACCCGGCGAAAACAGTCATCCTGAGTTTGTTGTTTTTGACTTTGGCATTTGCGAAAATGAAAAGGGCGGACTAGAACCACAATTGATAGAAATGCAGGGATTCCCCACCCTGTTCGCATTCCAGGCCTTTCATTCGGAATTGACCGCTGAATATGCCGATCTCCCGGATAATTTTTCACCTTACCTGAACGGGTACACTAAGGAAAGCTACCTGGAAGTATTAAAGGATATAATTGTAGGCGACCTTAACCCCCAGAACGTGATACTCCTGGAAATATTTCCTGAACAGCAGAAAACAAGGATCGATTTTTATTTCACAGAACAGGTACTTGGTATTAAGACCGTTTGTCTTACCAAATTGATCGCAGAAGGAAAAAAATTATACTATGATAACAACGGGGTGAAGACGGAAGTAAAAAGAATTTATAACCGCCTCATTTTTGATGACCTGCAAAAACAGGAAGGGTTAGGCGATATTGTGGACCTCACAAAAGAATATGAAGTAGAATGGGTGCCGCATCCCAACTGGTTCTACCGCATCAGTAAATTCACACTACCCTTCATTCATAACCCTTATGTGCCCAAGACCTATTTTTTAAATGAGTTGAAACAAGTACCCGCTGACCTCGAGAATTATGTTTTAAAACCCCTGTTCTCTTTTGCGGGTATGGGCGTGGTCATTGATGTAACGCAGGCCGACATTGATGCTGTGAAAGACCCGGAGAACTGGATCCTGCAAAGCAAGGTGAAATATGCCGACGTGATTGAAACACCCGATGGCCCTGCCAAAGGAGAGATCCGGTTGTTTTATTTCTGGAAAAAAGATTGGCCAAGGCCCATTGGCGTGCATAATCTCGCCAGGTTAAGCAAAGGCAAAATGATCGGCACACGTTATAATAAGAATAAGGAGTGGGTAGGTGGCAATGTAGCTTTTTTTGAAAACCCCTAACCCCCGATTGACCGAAGCGATTAGACAAGCGCTTTTTCTGAATCACTTGAACGTATTATTTTTACTCCGCAATAATGAAAGCATATTCTAAAACTAAGTCTGCTATAAGCCTCTTCTCGAAGAGGTTTGGAGGGACTTTTAAATACATGTAAATGAAAAACGGCATAACAAGGTT
>JANYIM010000191.1 GCA_025362055.1 Bacteroidota bacterium | reverse complement strand
TGGCTGTTCTCACTGAATTTCTTTATCATCTGCGTGAACTTGCCCACATTCGCATCATCCAATGGCGCATCTACTTCATCTAAAATACAGAAAGGGGCAGGCTTTATTAAATAGATGGCGAATAATAAGGCAGTTGCAGTTAAAGTCTTTTCACCACCACTTAACTGCCCGATGGAAGAAGGGCGCTTACCTTTTGGTTTAGCTACAATATCAATACCTGTCTCTGCAAGGTTCTCGGGATCAACCAATACCATATCGGCCGTATCATCTTCAGTGAACAGGGCTTGGAATACCTTTTGAAAATTCTCACGTACCTGGTTAAAGGTTTCGAGGAACTGCTGGTTGGCCGTTGCTTCCACTTCCTGTATCGTTTGCATCAGGCTATCCTTTGCCGTTACCAGGTCATTTTTTTGTTCCAAAATGAATTCGTACCGCTTTTTCATTTCGGTATAGGCTTCTATAGCAGTGGGATTGATCTCACCGATATTTTCAAGGCGCTTGCGTTGGCGTTCGTTCTTTTCCCGTAGTTCCTCCAGCGGCGTATCGGATGTTCTTGGCTCATCAATGATGGCATCCAGGTCAACCCTGAACTCTACGTTCAGCCGCTCTTTCATGCCTGCCAGTTGCAGTTTAAGGTCGGTGAGCTTATCCTTAATTTCATTTAAGATGGTATCAATACCTTCTTTTGATTTTTGTTTATGCCGCAGCTCACTTTCCTTTTCGGCTAAGGCATTCCGTAAGTTATAATAGGCCTGGTCGGCTTCATTCAGTTTCTTTTCTTCTGCTTCTTTATTATGCAGCATGTTCAGCACCAGTGTTTCCAACTCACTTAATTCGGAAGTGGTTTCGGTGATGCTGCTGGCTGCTTCATTCAATTGCGTATTGCTGCTTTCGATCTGTACTTTCAGGTCATTCAGCTGGTTGCTCTTGAATTCAAATTCCTGTTTCAGTGATGATACCTTGCTCTGTTGCTTGGTGAATTGCAGGTTATTATCATTGAATACCGCCGTAGCCGAATTATACTCATGCTCCGCCGCTCCATAATCCTGCTCTGCCAATTGTGTTTTATCAGTAAGCTCTTTTACGCGCGTATTTAATTTTTCCAGCTCATCTCTCGTGCTTGAAATTGCAGCATGATTGTTTTGCAATTGTTCCTGCAGCTCTTCCAGTCTTGTACTGCTGGTATCTTCAAGATAAAGCAGGTTCTCTATTTTATTCTGTAAAGAAAAAACAAGATTCGTAAGGTTATTAATATCGTCCTGTGTTTGCTTAATGGCATTTTCTTTGAGCTGCTCATTAAAGGCGATCACTTCATTATGACGGCCCTGTATCACCGATCTTAAATTCGTTACCACCACATCCTGTGTGGTGATCTCTTCAATTAATTTTTCTAAGTTCTTCGCACGGCCGATCTTCTTTCCTTCAAACAAGCCTACACTTCCACCAGTCAGTGAATATTTTCCCTTAACGTACTTCCCTGATTTTTCTAATACCACGGCGCCATTACTGTTGCGTAATGCTTCTTCATTTTCAGCGATGAAAACATTGCCCAGTAAGTGTTTGGCAAGATTGGCGTATTTACCGTCGATCTCCACAACACTCAATGCCGGTATGGTGCCTTCCGGTTGATGGTGTGCTTCAAAGTCATTCAACTTATCCTGTAAAAAGAAATTGGCCTTCCCTTTTTTATTGTTATCCAGCAAATGAATGGCCTGTAACCCTTCTTCTAAATTATTCACCACGTAATAATTCAAATAAGGCTCCAGTACATTTTCAACAGCAGCGCGGTATTCTTCTTTCACATAAATGATATCGCTTAATAAAGGAGCCGTATGATTCCAGTCGGGATTGTTGTGTAAAAACTTCACACTCTCCGGATAACCTTCCATCGAGTCAATAAGGCTTTTTAAAAGATCGTGTTCATTCTTCTTACTATCCAACTTCCTGTTCTCTTCTGCCAGTTCATTGCGAAGCCCTTCCAGCATGGTCTGCGTTTGCAGTATCTGTTCCTTGGTGAATTCATGGTGTTCGTGCAACTGGCGGAGATCCGTTTTCTTTTGTTCCAGTTCTTCACCCTTCACTTTTTTATCTGCGTCCAGTTGTTGCAGTTGTGCCTGGCGATCGGTTTTTTCTTCCTGTACCTGTGTAATGGTACGCTGTAAATTCTGAATGGAAGTATCGGCAACGGCTACCTTTTTTTCTGCTTCGAACTGGTTGCGTTGAATAGACTGGTTTTCCCTGCGCAATTCATCGATGCTGCTGCGTTTGTCATCGAACACTTTGCGTTTATCCTCAACTGCGGCCTTCAATGCAGCCAGTGAAGTTTCAAATTCTGTTAATTTTATTTCATCTTCCTTTATCTGGTTGCTGGTGAATTGTATGCTTTCATCAAGACCGGAAAGCTGGCCATCGGCTTTCTGTAAAAATTCATGCAGCCCTGCTTCTCTTTCTTTCAAATGTTGCAAACGCTGTGCACTCAGGCTCTTTTCGCTTTCCTTGCTGCGCACCACGTCCAGCATATCATTGAAAGCGTGTTGCATTTGCTGCAACTCTTTTTCTTTTTCAATGAAGCCCAGTTTTTCCTGTTCCAGCGCAGCTTCTTCTTTTGCAATGGCGGTCTCCAGTTCAATACGCTTATCCACTTCGGCCTGTTGTTGTACGTTCAGGTCGCGGTACGTGATATTAAATCCTTCCAGTGCGGCTTTGGCAAGTTCAATACTTACTTCCTTGTAATCTTTTTTTATCTCAAAATATTTCTCCGCTTTTTTCGCCTGGCTCTCTAAGCTTTTTAATTGATTGTTTATTTCAAACAACAGGTCTTCGATACGCGCAAGATCCTGTTCGGTAGCATCCAGTTTTAATTTGGCTTCTTTCTTTCTTGTTTTGTAAATGGAGATCCCGGCTGCCTGTTCCAACATCCTTCGGCGGCTATTGTCCTTGTCCTTGATGATATCATCCACCATCGCCAGTTCAATGATAGCATAGCTGTCGTTGCTGATACCCGTATCCATAAAGAGGTTATGGATATCCTTGAGGCGGCAGGCAACATCATTGAGGCGGTATTCGCTCTCCCCGCTCTTATAATATTTTCGGGTAACGGTTACCGTATTGAATTCTGTCGGTAACAGGTTCTTGGTATTCTCAAAAGTCAGGCTCACTTCGGCCAACCCGGAGGCACTACGGCTTTTGGAGCCATTGAACACCAGGCTCTCGAGGTTCTCACTACGCAGGTTACTGATCTTGTGTTCGCCGATCACCCAGCGGATACTATCAACGATATTACTTTTACCACAACCATTGGGGCCAATGACACCCGTGATGCCTTCGTCAAAATTGAGTACGGTCTTATCGGCAAAACTCTTAAATCCTTTAATTTCTAAGCTCTTTAAACGCACGTTTCTATGTTTTAGGTCAGACGGCAAATATATAGTAATGAGTTAAAAGAAAAATTTGATTGTTTACACCAATTGTGCAGAGTTATACACAGGTTTTTAACAGGGAACAGTAATACGGATGACAAGGTTTTGGGCGGATAAGTGCGGATCTTACTACCAGTCATCATGCCAGGAAATAGATGCCCTGTTCAAAAAGAAAAGATGATCTTACTTGTTTCATATATCATTATTTAGCATTGTGATTTTATTGGCCGGGAATAGAGTAAAAACCTGGTAAGTTAGTAGTGATACTTAATGAAAACCCTTTCTGCAGTGGCTTTTAACAGTATTTGTACGATACATTTTTTACAATAGGTTCTCGTTAAACTGGGCAAAATACCTGTTAGGCAAGATTGTTGAAAGAAAAATTTATCATCACGCAATAAGCCATTTATTTTGCCGTTTCAAAATTCAATAGCCGATAGTTTTATGCTATTTTTTTAATCTTTAAAAACCTATCCTATGAGAAAAAGCCTACTTATCATCGCATTAGCATGCGCATTCTTTTCCTGCAAAAAAGAAAGCACTGATCCTTCATCTACTGCTGCACAGACAACTACGGGTGATAACCCTATTGTTACCGGCAGAACAGGTTCGGGAGGCTGTGACCCTACACAAGTAACCTTAGTTGCAGGACAAACCATTAACTCGGGTACCGTATCTGTCACCAATGATGCAGATTATATTTATGTGACCTATACCACCGCCCCAGGATGGGTACTAACACAAACACATTTGTATGTTGGTGATTGTGCACTTATTCCTGTAAATGGGCCAGGCAATCCAAATCCTGGTCATTTTCCATATAGCGCTACACATAATAACATAACAGAATATACATACCAGGTTCCAATCAGTGCGATCAGTGCCGGTAATTGTGGCTGTATCGCCGCACATGCTGTAGTGGTACAATTAAATGCATCGGGGCAGGTCATTCAAACTCAAACCGGTTGGGGTAATGGCACCCGTATCAATCCTAATGGTGGCAATTGGGGGATGAAATTTCCGTATTGTTCCTGTACACTCTGATCCTTAATTTATTTTTATAAAGACGTTCTTTTTCTACCCGGTATTTCACCGGCGAGGAAAAGAACGTCTTTTTTTTTATATTTGCAGCCCAACAAAAATTGCCTGATGGTGTAACGGCAGCACAACAGATTCTGATTCTGTTTGTCTTGGTTCGAATCCAGGTCAGGTAACGACAATTGCAATATAACACAGCAAAACGGGGACCTTTATAATGAGGCCCCGTTCTTTATTTTGCTTATCAATCTAAAAGATATAGAGGATATCGGTTAATGGTAACCGATATTAGTACTAACGGCTGCTTTTTTCATTATATTTACTGAAACCATCCTACTGTCGGGCTCATTCACCAGCACATGAGATCAGTATTAATTCTTATTCTCTGTTCATCATTCATTATGCCTGCCTCTTCACAGGCACAGCAGGGTACTGTAGCTAACGGTTCCGGGAGCCCCAACACTTACGCCATCGTGATAGGCATTTCCGGTTACCTTCAAAAAGAAATTCCGCAGTTGCAGTTTGCCGACAGGGATGCGGAAGTATTTGCAGCATACCTGAAGTCAAAAGCCGGCGGTTCTGTTCCCGATGAGAACATTACTTTATTGGTAGATTCGGCCGCTACCACCAGTGCTGTGTATGATGCAATTTATAATCTTAGCAAGACCTGTAAACAAGGTGACCTCGTGTACTTTTATTTCTCGGGCCACGGCGACCTGGAGAATGCCACCATGTATAAAAATGGGTTTCTTATTTGTTATGATTCGCCACCCAATAATTATGTGAAACTTTCCCTGAGCATCGATTACCTCAATGATATCGCCAATACACTTTCTGTACAAACAAACGCAAATGTGGTGCTCATCACCGATGCCTGCCATTCAGGAAAACTTGCAGGCAGTAACTTCAAAGGAAATTTTTTAGTGGGCGATCAATTAAGGGCTGTGACGAGTAAGGAGATCCGCATCACCTCAAGTTCCGCCAACCAGCTTTCCAATGAAAACCTTGCCTGGGGCGGAGGAAGAGGCGTTTTCTCTTATTACCTCATCAACGGTTTGAAAGGTATGGCTGACCAGCAAAAGGATGGCATCGTTACCATGGATGAAATAAAAAATTATTTGGATTCATCCCTTGCAAAAGATCCTGTATTGAAAAGAGACAATATTGTGCAAACCCCTGTGCTGAATGGCAACGGAAGTTTTCAATTGGCCAAAGTGGATGCAGGCGCTTTAAAAGAAACGGAAATGGCCATGACCGTTTCAATGGATCTTGTTAGCATGGAAACGCCGGTAAATGTTGAGTCGGTTCCGGGCAATGCACAGCAATACTTTTTCTTTTCACTGAAAAAAGAAAATCTCGAAGAACTTACAACCAGCCTTTTACTTGATACGTTACCCGTTGCCGTTATTCCCTTTGCTGTCATCAGCAGATTAGAAGATAAAACAAGTTCGCCTGCCGGGAAGAATAAATTAAAAGAACTTGATTCAACGCTGCATGCCAATACAGCACTGTTGAAAAAATTCAATGGCAAACTCGCTGTTGCATTTGATGAAATAGGGCAAAAGGTAATTGACCTGTACCTCGTTGGGGATGCGGCTGAGCTGGAAAGGCGCCGTTATTACAATAGCAGGAACAACGGATATGATGTGTACCCCAAAATGTTTGCTGTTGCGCTGAAACTTACACAGCCCGATAGTTATCTCCATAATATCCTGGACGTAAAGTTGCATTATTTTACCGGCGTAGCCCTACGTTTAAAGATGCCAACCATTGAAGACGTGCTACCGTTGATAGATTCGGCCCTCGCTGAACAGAAAAAAGCACTGGCCCTGGAAGAGCATGCTGCCTATATCTACAATGAGCTGGGTGTTCTTTATTTTATGAAAAAGGATTATGTGCAGGCCGAAAAATATTTTTTACAAGCCTCGTCATTATCTCCTGATTGGGTAGTGCCGCCGGCCAATCTTGTTGGTTTGTATGCCAGCACCCGTGCATTTGAAAAGGGGATCGCTGCAACGGAAAAAGCCAAAGCATTAAACCCCGGGTTGCTTTGCATTTATGTGAACAGCGGTTACCTGTATGAGAATAAAGGTAATCAGTTGATGGCGGAGGAACTATACCATAAAAGCATCCATATCAATTCGCGGCATTATTCTCCATTTGACCGGTTGGGTTATGTATACATGAATACAACGCGTTATGCTTTG
The DNA here is from genome assembly GCA_025362055.1 of Bacteroidota bacterium. GTDB lineage: Bacteria > Bacteroidota > Bacteroidia > Chitinophagales > Chitinophagaceae > Ferruginibacter. The sequence continues at coordinate 5,225 of JANYIM010000191.1, read as the reverse complement.
GCCGATTCCTTTTTCCATGAGGCAGATATCCGGAAACAAGGGTTTCATTTTATTCCCGGGATATTTATGATGGATAAGGAAGCGACAAGCCCCAGTATATATGCCCCGGCATTTTGCACAGTAGATAGTAATAATGTAAACATCAATGATATATTGGGGCATTTTGCGTTGGGAGTAAATGCTTCAGAGAGTTTTGGGCCAATCAACGAAGATGGGGTACTGCTCAAAGACCGGCGAAAAGGGGCCATTCCGACAGACGATATGACAACTGCGGAAAGAGAATTTAGAAAAGTGATAGCACTCGACAAACACAACCCGCTGGCCTTCCACTACCTGGGAAAACTGCTTTACTGGCAGCAAAGATTGCAGGAAGCTGATATCGTCTTTAACCTGGCGCTGCAAAACCATCTTGATGGAAATGCATTTGATCGTTACCTGGATTCTATGAAAAGATTGATACGCAACAGCCCATCTAAAGACTGTATCGCAAAAGTTTTTTCTGAATTCCAGTATAAAAAGACAGAAGACCATTATTTCCTGGCAGCACTCTATGAAGACTGGAGGCATTACACCGAAGCAGAGATGCATTACCGTGCCATCATTGCACTCGACTCGCTATCCATGGGTGCCTATTACAAATTATGGAACCTGCTTGAAATGTTAGGCAGGTTCAAGGATGCAGAAGAAGTGATACGCCGTTTAATGGCGAATAATCGGGATAAAAAATTTGGTGAAAGGGAGTTCTATGCTTTTTATAAACGGATGCTTGACCGCTTCCCCAATGATGCCGAACTGAACTATAAGACCGGGGCCTTCCTGTATCACCTGGCTGCAGATAACCCGGATGATTATTACTTTGATAAGAAGACAGTGACACCTGATACACATGAAGAAGTTTTCGGTGAGCCGGTTGGGGATCATTATAATGCTTTTGTGATACCCGGGCCCTGGGAGGGCGATATGAACCAGGGCGCTCCTTTCATCAATTTTCCGCGTGATAACGGTATCGCATGCCTGCTGAAGGCCGACAGCCTTTCTACATTTCCTGATGAGGCCGTTGCGGATATCAATGACAAACTCGGGGACCTTTATGTATGGCAGGGACTTGGGGAAAGAGCAATCCCCCATTATTTAAAATCATTGAACCTGCAGCCGCAAAATTCCGGTGTACGCATGAAGCTCATCGATGTGTATGATAGCACATATCATTTCAGAGATGCAATGGTGCAAATGGATTCATTGAGTAAACGCAATGGCAGCAATTTTTTCAAACAATTATTACAGGCCAAATATTTCATTCACTCCGGAAGATTCGCAGAAGCGCAAAAATTATTAACAGCCGCTGAATCTATATATCCTTTTATTCTACCTGAGACCATTGACCTTAATGGCAGGCTGCAATTAATGTGGGGCAACGATGCAGCAGCAATAACCTGGTATAAAAAGCTGCTCACATTGAAGCCAAATGATAACGGTATACTGTACACGCTGGCCAGGCTCTATGCAAAACAAGGTAATAAGGAAGAAGCCTGGAAATGGCTGGAAGCGGCGGCAGATAAAGGTTTTAAATACGCTTTCGTATTGGGTTACGACAGCTACCTGAAAAACCTGCGCAATACGGCAAAATGGCCATCCTTTGCAGCCCGCATTCAGAAACTAAGTAAAAATGCGTCGGCCGTACGCCGGAACGTTTCTGAAGGCTACTGATCAATTACCCCTGATGATACGGAAAACAGGCGTTTGGTCGCAAATATTTTCAGGGATATAGGGTTTGTCGCAATAAGTATGTTGGGCTTTGTTCACTGTTTGTTTGGTAGCATTGTCCCTTATGTTTTCCCAACTTACTTTTTTGTTGAAAAAACCCAATTGGTCTTCGATGGACTGCCGCATGTAAAAAGAAAAGAACCCTCCAAAATTATCATTGCTGGATGCCTTTTGATCCACATCCGCAGCTGTTGCAAGTATTGAAATGGGTATGGGATCAAGAAAGAGTGTGCGTGCATTTTCAATATACCAGTCAAGCCCCAATCCTTTTGCCTCTGGCGGAGCAACGCCCTTTGCATTAATGGACTCTACATTCGTATTACAGCAATCGGTAAGTACCAGGTTGAACCTGGCTCCTTTCTTTCTGATGCTGGTATAAACATCCTCCACGTTCAATGAATTGACCATGTAGGTATCGTCAACTTTTGGCCTAAGATCCATATAAGGGAATTGCCGCCCGTCTTTTGGTTTCCGGAACCCATGCCCGGAGTAATAAAAAACAATAATATCATTGGGTGCAGGTTTAAGTTCGTCAAGAGCCTTTTCTACATTTTCCTTATTGTAATTATTTCCTGAAATGAATATGGAATCCATCCTGATCCCCAGCATCATGCTCAGCTTCCTGAATGTTTCATTTGCCCTTTGCAGGTCTTTGGCACAGGAACTTCCTATTTCGGGATCGTTTACATTCACAACTGCCAATAAGATAAGCCGGGTGTCTTTTTCAGTGGGTGTCAGGCCTCTTGTCTTATTTACAAAAAGGTTCACATAAAAATCATCCTGCGGTACAAAATAATTTAGCACAAGGTCTTTTGTGAGATCTTTCTTTTCAAAATATTCAACCAATTCAAAAACATTGATCGCTATAGCAGGATCAGTGTTGCCACTCGTTACACCCCAGGGTTCAAACAACCCGGATCCTGTATTCTTTTTGAACCAGAATACCGGGACATTATAGTTTGTTATATCGCTTCCTTTGATAAATTTTGGTGCAGATAAACGATAATTGAACTTATTATAATTAAGATCACCGGATGCCATGTCGGGATATTCTTGCTGCAGGTCCATGTGCAATAGCATCGCCTGCCCATTTGCCGGGGAATTGTATTTGATCCTTACGGTTCCGCTGCCATCACCCTTAGTCACAAAAAAAGCATCGTAGCCGGTTGGGTCGGATTCATTTTTCATGTGGTATTTGAAATGATATATCGATTGCGCCCGGGTTACTGCGCCCATTGCCAATAAGAGGATAAACAAAAAAATATTCGCTTTCATTTTTTAACAGGATTGATCTTCACAATAAATATAAGAAAAAATCTGCCTGAAAGATCCCCTTTGCTTCAAAGGAGAACCTGAATAGTATTTAAAATTAAAAATAGCGGGAAGGTGGAAAGACGCAAAGTATTGGATTCTGATATTCCTTCTTTTACCGCTCCGGGCAAAAAAAATAAACCGGGCCACTGTTCAAACATGCATCAATCAAATTAAAGCTCTTATCTTGTAAACTAATTTTACCAGAAAAAATCATTCCCATGAGCCAGCAAGTAAGGACATTAGCACCCACAGAACTATGGAACCATTTTGCCGACCTGAATGCCATTCCACGCCCTTCTAAAAAAGAAGAACGTGCAGTTGCATTTATCAAAGACTTCGGTGAAAGCCTGCAATTACCCACAAGTGTAGACGCAACAGGAAACGTGATCATTAAAAAGCCAGCCACAAAAGGCATGGAAGACAGGGTAACGATCGTATTGCAAAGCCACCTCGATATGGTGCACCAGAAGAATGCAGATACCGATTTTGATTTCAGTACACAGGGTATCAATATGTTCGTTGATGGTGATTGGGTAAAGGCCAAAGGAACAACACTGGGTGCCGATAACGGCATTGGCGTGGCTACCATCATGAGCATACTTGCTTCAACCGATATCCCCCACCCCGCACTGGAAGCGCTTTTTACGGTGGATGAAGAAACGGGCATGACCGGCGCCATGGCCTTACAGGGAGGGCTACTCGAAGGAAGGATATTGTTGAACCTGGATACGGAAGAAGACAATGAACTCACCATCGGTTGCGCAGGCGGCATTGATGTAACAGCTACCGGCACCTACCCGCAGGAAGCTCCAAAAAATAAAGCAGCTTTCCATATCTCGGTCAAAGGTTTAACCGGCGGACATTCGGGAGTAGACATTCACAAAGGTAGGGCTAATGCAAATAAGTTAATGAACAGGATCTTGCTGGAACTTTCCAATGAATTGGGGATACAAGTTGCTGATGTTGACGGAGGCAGCCTGCGCAATGCCATTCCAAGAGAATCAACAGCATCAATTGTAGTGCCTGATAAATACACGGCACAAATAAAACAAAATGTTGCCGCTTATGATGTCATTATAAAAAATGAATACCATTTTACCGACCCCGGCTTACAGGTAAGCATTGATGCCATTGATACGCCTGCACAGGTATGGGCTCCAGCCTTTCAATATAAATTTTTACGTGCGGTATATACTTGCCCCAACGGCATCTACCGCATGAGCCCAGATATTGCCGGATTGGTACAATCTTCAAATAATATTGCCAGGATATTGGTAAAAGATGGCAGTTATTCAGTGCAATGCCTTACCCGCAGTTCCGTAGATTCTGAGAAAACAGACCTGTCTCAATCTATTGCCTGTGCCTTTGAACTGGCAGGCGCCGGTATCGGTTACAGTGGTGCCTACCCCGGCTGGGAACCAAGGCCTGAGGCACCCATTGTAAAATTAATGAGTGAGTTGTATCAGGAACTGTATCACTCACCAGCACATGTAGACGCTATTCACGCCGGATTGGAATGCGGCATCCTTGGCAGCAATTATCCGGGTATGCAAATGATCTCTTTCGGCCCTAATATTTATGGGGCACATTCCCCCGATGAAAAAGTACAGGTGAGTTCCGTGCAGAAATTCTGGGCATTTTTTTTGGAAACATTGAAGAGGGCCCCGATAAAAAATTAGTACGCTTTCATTGGAAGCATCGGCCGGGGAAGTAAAATAATATTTGTTTATTCCCGGCCCTTATTTATCTTTCCTTATCATAAAAAAATTAAAATGAGAAAGGCCCTGTTCCCTTTATGTTTTATTATTACGCTCGCTTATTCCTGCACAAAGGGTACCAACAATGCAAAGCCGCCAAAAAATACAAATACTGCCAGTACAGACACCAGTAAGGTAAAGCCAGATACGGTGAAAGTAGGTATCTATATTACCAGCATCCATGATATTGATTTCAAACAAAAAGAATTCGATGCTAATTTCTGGCTCTGGCTGAGGTATAAGAAAAAGGAATTTGATTTTCAAAATAACCTGGAGATACCCAATGCAAAAAGTTTTACAAAATCATTCTCTACGGTAGATAGTTCAACCGGCGAGATATACCTGCTGATGAAGATCCAGGGAGTAATGAAGGATTCCTGGCGCATTAGC
>JANYIM010000167.1 GCA_025362055.1 Bacteroidota bacterium | reverse complement strand
ATTCCCTATAACGCCAAAGGTCCTTCCAGTAATTTTTTTCTGTTCGGCCCGGTTCTATTACCAGGTCCCAATCCTGTTCTTGAGACCCTTTATTGCTGTCAGACATCAATTAAGTTTATTTTGAACAATATCTTTATAGATTTCAGCAAATTGCAGGGCTATATGCTCACTTGAAAAGCGTTTACAATTCATATAACCCTTTTCAACCAGTCCCTTGCGGTGATCACTATCATTGATTATTTTTAAGAACCCGTTTCTCATACTTTCAACAGAGAAGGGATCCACTATATGCGCCGCATCATTTGCGATCTCGGGCATTGAAGTGATGTTACCCGTTATCACAACACGGCCTACCGTATTAGCTTCTACTATTGGCATGCCAAAACCTTCCAGTGTGGATATCAAGGTAACAATATCGGCCAACCGGTATTGCTCAAGTACTTCTTCCTCCGGGATCGCTTTTTCAAATAAGACCAGTTCGATCTGTTTATCTTCAGCCAGTTGTTTTAATTCCGGGGAAAGCACTCCCAATACCACCAGTTCACAGCATATTCCGGCCAATGCATTGATCAATCTTTCGATATTCTTATTAGGGGCTGTGCCGATCTGTAATATCCGTGGTTTTACCGGATTGAATGCTTTATCCATTCGTTTAAATGCCGGCGATATGCATACAGGAACCACTTTTATCTTCTCCGGATCAAAATGAATATACCTTAGCAGGTCTTCTTTCGTTGCAGTTGAAATGGCAGTGATAAAATGTGATCTTGATGCCGGTAAGGTGAACCAGAAATAACGAAATGCTTTGAGTTTAATACCTTTTAATAACTTAAGCTGCCCACAATCCAGGACAGTAAGCACGTTCTTTCTTTTTTTCAGGAAAATAGTAAGGAAATGCACATCACCCGTAATATGATTTACATCTCCCTGCCTTAAGATGGCTTCAATACAATTGTAAAGCCTTTTAAATAAACCCGAACTTTCAAATTTTGAAACACGCACATCCCCATGAATATAACCTGGCAACGCGGCCCTTACCCCGTTAAAATAAGTTTCAATGCTGAAATTGCGGGTACTCCGGGGCTTTCGTTGATAAAAATTTACTTTAATTGTTTGTTGCCCATTCTCCATGTTAAAAATCCTATCTAATTATTTTTTTGAAACTCCAACTAAAAATTTCACAGTATTGCCCCCATCTTCTAAAGCGAAGAAATGATCAATTCATTTTCAGGATGTGTTTTAGCCGCAGCGTAAACACGTTCAATGGTCTCCACCACCTTCATCCCATCAGCCGCATTTATACTATTAGGCATGCGCCTTTTTAAAACATCCGCTACATTTTCAATTATAAATTGATGGTTAGTAGAAGCAGTACTGTGTTTGAGTTCCAGCATACCATCATCTTTAATATTACAGGCCTTCACTTCATCCATATATTGTCCGCCGATCTTTACGGTGCCATTTTGTGCAATGACGGTAAGACTGCTTTCCAGGTTCTCTTTCCATACTGCTGTCGAATAATTTAAACAGCCACTTCCTCCATTTACCAGGTCAAAATTAACAAAGCCTGTATCTTCAAAATCGATCAAGCCACCATGGTTAAAATTATAAATGCGTGAATTGATATTTTTGATATCCCCGAACAACCAGTGTATCGTATCTACAAAATGAGAGAACTGTGTAAACAAAGTACCTCCATCCAATTCCTTTGTCCCATGCCAGTTCTTTCCTGTATAATATCGTTCGTCCCTGTTCCAGTAACAGTTTATTGCTACGATATAGATAGCTCCCAATATATTTTTTGATACGATGCCCTTCAACCATGCAGCAGCAGGGGAAAACCTGTTTTGCATGACACAAAATACCTGTTTTTGTTGCTTTTCTGCTTCAGCGATTATACGTTTACAACCTGCGGCTGTTAAAGCCATTGGTTTTTCAATTACAACATGATGGCTTGCCATTAAAATTTTTAATGCATGTTCTTCATGTAATCCATTCGGTGTTGCCACACATGCTACATCAAATAAAATCCCTGACCCAAGTAAAGCTTCTATTGATATGAAAAAAGGAACATCGTGATACCCGGTGTCCATAACTTCTTTTGGCACAGTATCGCAAAGTGCCACCAATTCACATTCCGCATTATCGATGATCATCGCAGCATGCCGCTTCCCGATATGCCCGCAACCCACAACTGCGAATTTAATTTTATCCTGCATGTCTCAAATTATCCTGTAACGGGCAACGATCAAAAAACATTGATCATTTCGTGTAGTTTTTCTTTATATCCGGTATACCCAAAATGCCCTATTAACTTTTTTTGATCCGGTATATAGGCCGCTTTATTTTCCAGCATGTTTTTTATTGCCATCACAAGCTCATTTTTGTTTTCCGGATCAACCAACAATCCCATCTCCCCGTTACACAATGCATCCTCCGAGCCATCCATATTACCTGCGATAACGGGCTTGCCATAAAACATGGCTTCGATAAATACGATGCCAAAACCTTCTTTCTCGCTAGGCATCACGAAGATATCGGCCAGGTTAAAATGTGCAGCCAGTTCCTTGTCTGTAATAAAACCGGTAAACACTACTATATCCTGTAAACCCAATTCTTTTATGGTATTGTCTAATCTTAGCTTTTCTTCCACATCATACCTGCCCACCACCAGGTAACGCAGAAGCGGAAATATTTTCATCAGTTCGGGGAGTGATTCCAATACTTTATCATAACCCTTGGCTCTTTCGGTAGCAGACATTCTTGATACGGTCAATAAAATAGGGTGTTCAGCATTCAATCCATAGCGGGTTAGGAGGCGTTCATTTTTTTCTTTCTGCAAGGGCAGTTCCAGGAAAGGATCAACACAGTTGTTTAATACACTGAAACGTTCTTCAGGCAGATTGTACAACGACTTCATTTTTTCTTTTGTAAAATGACTTACGGGCAATACAAGGTCACATTTACTGAGCATATATCTTTTCCAGGCCGAAAATGGCCTCCACACTTCAATACCATGAGCAAGCAGCACCAGTTTAACGGAAGGTTTAAAGAATTTTATTAACCCCCCCGGCAATAAAAGATTTGCATGGCTCAGGATCACTACCCTGCTTTTACGGCCCTCCCGTATACTCTTAAATATATAGCGGATCTTCCTTCCTCCAAAACCGGTAAATAAGGATTGCGGGAAATATTTATTCCCGTCAGCATTATCCTTCAGGCCATACATAGAATGTATTTTAACCCTGCCCCCATATTGAAGCCCCAATTCATATAATGCTTTCCCGGCAATACGGCATACCTTTTCTATTCCGCCTGTTGCGGAAAAAATACGGAGTGTAAGAAAGAGGACTTTGTTTTTCAAGGTTTATGTTTTGGGTTTTCTGTCTTCAGTTTTCTGTTAGAAGAGTACAATGATTTGAAAAGTTTTCAAGTTACCAGGTGATTGAGATCTCTTACTGTTGAAACACCGTAGTGTGTTCACAAACAGAAAACTGAAAACCCAAAACTCTAAACTGCCTTTCGTTCCCCCTTCACTTTCAACAACAACAACGACATCAGCTGCGACCAATGCATCCCACCTTTGATAAATTTATCATAACTGCGCTTTGCAGAAATACTGCCACTATTCATCGCATCCTTTACGAACTCATTTTTTCCCATCCATTCTGCAAAGGGAAAAGTAAATCCCATCTTTGGCCTGTTCCATATAGGTTCGGGCAAAACGTTTTTAAATGTATCTATCAACAACTGCTTGGGCAAAACACCCGAATATTTTACCGCCGACCGGATACTCATGGCCAGGGAAACAAATTCACGGTCAAGGAATGGCACCCTTATTTCAATGCCATGCGCCATACTCATCACATCAGAATCACGCAGCAATTGGTTTTGCATATACAAATTCATTTCTATCCAACTGGCCTGGTTACCGGGGCTTAATTGGCCAATATCATTCAATTCGGGTTGCTCTTCAAGTATGCTCCACACTTCTTTTTCACTGGCACCCAGTTGTTGTGCAATGGAAGATGGAATGAACTGGCCCCGTAAAAAAAGGTAAAAGCCTTTGGCACCACCAAGGCTCAGGTAGCCAAGGCGGCGCGTTTTTTTTGAACCGGAATACCGTCCCGCTTTTAATAATGCAGAAGGTATCTTTTCTATCTTTTTAACTGCATTGATCCTGCTAAAGGAAGGGTAGCCACCAAACAATTCATCCCCGCCAATGCCTGAGAGTACGGCCTTTAAACCACTTTCCCTGGCATACTTGCTGATGAACCAGGTATTAACGCCATCACAACCCGGAAGGTCCATGGCGTCGATGATACTGGGAAGCTTTTCCTGGAATTCTTTTTCAGAAAGTACGCCCTGCCAGTTGGAACAGTCCAGTTGACGCAGCAAAAGATCCTGGTATCTTCTTTCTGAATATTTTTCATCTTCAAAAATGATCGACAATGTCTTTAAAGTGGATGTATGATATTTTTGAGCAAGCGTAGCAACAATACCGGAGTCTAACCCCCCACTTAAAAATACACCCACGGGCGCATCGCTCAGTAAGTGGCGTTGCACTGCTTTTTGCAAACAGGTTTTGATCAATGAAGTTGCTTCACCCCTGCTGGCTATTTCTTCACTATAGCTATAACTGGCAAATGATTCAATATCCCATTTGCCATCGGCAACCCGGTATCGGAGGACAGTCCCCTTTTGAAGTGGCTTTACATCCTGCAGTGTAGTAACAGGTTCGGGTAAGTGCCCATAGGCTAGCAGGTACACGGGCCAGTTAGCATTTTCTTTTTGCAGGTAACCAAGCGGGGCAAAACCCCTCAATTCCGACGCAAAGGCAAGGCCTTCTTTTGTAACCGCATAATAAAGCGGCTTGATACCTGAAGCGTCCCTTGCAAGGTAAATGGTTGCCGTTTCATTGTCCCAGAGCGCAAGGGCGAACATGCCGTTAAAGCGCCCGAAGGCATTGGTTCCCCATGCAGCAAAAGCGGCCAATATCACTTCGGTATCACTGGCCGATGTAAATTGATACCCCGCAGCTTTCAGCTCTTCTTTTAGTTCAAGATAATTGTATAGTTCCCCGTTATAACTGATCCAATAACGTTCGCCCATATACGATTTTGGCTGGTGCCCTCCCGGCGACAGGTCGATCAATGCCAGCCGCCGGTGCCCCAATACCAGGTGCTGCCCGGCACAACTGTAATACCCCTCATCATCCGGACCGCCATGTTTCAGGATATTGCACATCTCTTTTACCTTTACCTGTAATTCGGTAATGGAAAGAGCGGGGTTTATTATGCCGGCAATTCTACAGATAAAAAATATTAAACTACTTCTAAGTTTTTTTTGTCAAAAACAGCACTCAGTTGTATCCCCATACTCTCGATCTTCACCTTCGCCTTATTGCCATTTAGTTCCAGAAGGATACCCCGGTAATTCATCAACACCCCCTGCTTTATTCTAACGGTGCCGTTTACCTGCATTGTCCCATCTACCACTTCCACATCACTGAATTCATTTAAGAATTTACGGATGGTTTCAATTTCATTGTCCTTTATTTTAGCAGGCTTGCCCAACCAGTGCACATAACTGACAATGCCATTAACATGCAATAAGTCCCATTTTTTATCCTCCTCTACCTGAACAAATACATAACCTTTGAATAAAGGCTCCTGTATCACTTTCTTCCGGTCGCTCCATTGCCGCATTACTTTATTCAACGGGCAATAATGCTCAATGCCTTTATCCTGTAACAAGCCCGCTACTTTCTTTTCCCAGCGGGGACGAGTATAAACGGCGTACCATATTTGTGAACTATCACTCATTAGAAATTCAAAAGTTAAAAATCAAAACCAGCTACTATGGGTATCTGAAATATGTACAACCTGATTATCTCACACTGCAAAGCTGGCCCTTTAGGAAGCGTATAAATCATAATCCCTAAAAGATTCCCTGATGATAGGTAACCGGGGGTACAAAGCTTCGCTGTCCCTCAGTCACAAGTGATTTGTAACCGAAGGATGTTTTACCTCACTACAACCCGCCCCTTTAGGATACTGGGTGGACTGCGTTTCAAGTATTAAAATGCTTTTCTTTTCACTCTTCCCGCTTTAACTAAACACTTTCTC
>JANYIM010000166.1 GCA_025362055.1 Bacteroidota bacterium | reverse complement strand
ATAACATTGAGAATGCCATTGGTAAAACCTGTTTTGAGTTTTCCGGGTAGCTGAATGTCAAAAGGATCGTCTTCTGAACGAAGCAATACTTTCATCCAGGCCGGGCATTGAAAGATGCCGTCTTTTTTTGAATAGGCCTGTGATAATAATTCCGTCATTCCATACTCAGAATGAATGAGGCTGGTGCCCAATTGTTTTTGCAGGATATCATGAACCTGTTGCCTGGTCATTTCTTCCCTGCGACCTTTCATGCCGCCCGTTTCCATGATGATGGTATGCCGTAGCTGCATGGGAAACCTTTCTGCAAAATCAAGCAAAGCATAGGTAACACCGATCAGCAGGGTGGGTTGTTTTAAGATCTCATTGTGCAGGAGCGTACGGTATAATTTTTCATGATCATCTAAATAAAAACCACTCAGCGCATTGTTGCTTGCCCTTATCATCTCATCCACCATCCATACCAGGGAAGAATGTTTTCTTTCGAGGTAAGAAGGTAACAGGCCAAGGATACACTTATTGGAAACCGGGCCATAAAATTTTTCGAAGCATGTTGAGAAACTCCTGCGGTACAATGCAATGTCCTTTACCAAATGTTTACTGTTGCCTGTTTGTGTTGTGCCACTACTTTCAAAAACAGTTTGCTGTTCAAACTGGGTAGTTGTAACGGCATGGGTCTTAAAAAAAGAGATGGGTAAAAAAGGTATCTTATGCAATGCGTCGACACTTCTGGGAACTGTTTTTAACAGGTCGCAATATTGCCTGTAAACCAGGTTATGCCGGTATTGGTAATTGAACAATTCAATTGCCAGTAACTTAAAGTTATCCTTTGATGCAGCAAAAATTCTTTTTTCAAGGTCAGTATTTTTAACGGGCTCTTTCAATTTCAATCATTAAATTTGACATACAATACACAAAGATGCGTTACACTTTATTAATATTCATTGTTGTTTTGGGATCTACCGCCTGTAAAAAGGACAAATTTACGACTGCCCCGCAAATCAAGTATAAATCAGTAAATCCATCTACTCTTTCCGGACATATACCCATTGGCACTCCCGGCGGGCAGGCACCTCCAATACTGACCATACACGTTACCGATTCAGAAGGCGATATTGGTTTTGTAGATAATGCCGACAGCGCTTACATATTTGTAAAAAACCTCTTAGCCAATACAAAGGATTCGTTTAAATTCCCTGACCTGCGTGGCGTTACCGGTAAGAATTTTGAATGTGATGTAGATATCAACGTTACCAGTTTAATGCAACAAGGGCCAAGGCCGGCTCCCAAAACAGATAGCCTGTTCTTCGAGATCTATGTAAAAGATTTTGCAAAAAATAAAAGTAATACGATCGTTAGCGGTGATCCTGTATTATTTGTATTCTAGTAATGAAGTGGTTTCATTTCATCTTGTCTCATTCTATCTTTATTGCCTTTTGTGCGGTGGCACTTGTGTTCCAGATAATGTGCCTCCATCATCTTTCTGTTAGCCTGTTCTTCTACGGGTTCATCTTTTTTTCAACACTGCTTAGTTACAATGTTTACTGGATACTGAGTAAATATTCGTCACGAAAGGATATCTCATGGAAACGGTTCATGTATGATGAATTGACAGCCATCTCTTTGCTGGTGATCGCTGCATCCGGATTGTTGACCTGCTTGCTGGAAGAGCCGCTGCCAATTACACTTATCGTGCCGGCTATATTGTTAACGATGCTTTATGCATTACCGTTATTGCCTTTTCGTTCCTTGCGGTTTACACGCAAAGCAGGTGTGCTGAAAACCATCCTGCTGGCATTTACCTGGACGTATGTAACTGCTTACATTCCGATCAAACTAACATTCCCACATTTTGATAATATAGCCCTGTATATTTTGACAAGACGTTTTTTATTTATGCTGATGCTTTGTATCATCTTTGATAGCAGGGATATTGCAGTGGACAAAATACGCGGTTTTCGAAGCCTTGCCACCGACCTGTCTCCCATTACATTAAGATACATTGTCATTATTATCTTCTGCCTGTTCTTTTCAACCAATTTTCTTCTGCCTTATTATGGTATCAGCATCCGCCAGTCCATCGCCTTCCAGGTTACCACCATCGCCCTGTTGATCACATATTATTATTCTACTAAAAAACAGGGATATATTTTTTATTATTTTTTTGTGGATGGGATGATGCTATTTTCTGCCACCGCCACCTATATAGCAAGTATTTAGTTAATTTTGCAGTATAAAATCTCATTATGGCAAAAGCGAAAAAAATAAAATCTATCCTTACCGAACAATCTTATACCTTTTTAAAGAGTTATATCAATAATCCTTCTCCCACAGGTTTTGAGACCAGCGGGCAAAAATTGTGGCTGGAATATTTAAAGCCGTTCGTTGATAGCCATTTCACTGATCCTTATGGTTCGGCAGTAGGAGTGATCAATCCATCTGCTGCTTTCAAAGTTGTGATAGAAGCCCATGCTGATGAAATAAGCTGGTTCGTGAATTATATTTCACCCGAAGGGTTGATCTACCTGAAACGTAATGGTGGCGTGGATCACCAGATAGCACCTTCCATGCGTGTTTTCATTCACGGAAAAAAAGGCAAAGTGAAAGCCGTGTTTGGATGGCCGGCAATACATACACGTATGGGGGCAGATAAAGAAACCCAGCCAAAAGTGGATAACCTGTTCCTTGATTGTGGCGCAAGGAATAAAAAAGAAGTGGAAGCGTTGGGCATACATATTGGCGCTGTTGCAACTTATGAAGAGGGTTATGAAGAACTGGCCTATGATTATCTTATTGGCAGGGCATTCGACAATCGCATCGGCGGTTTCATGATAGCAGAAGTGGCCCGCTTATTACAAGTGAACCGTAAAAAACTTCCATTTGGTTTATATATCGTTAATGCCGTGCAGGAAGAGATCGGTTTACGCGGTGCTGAAATGATCGCACGCAGGATCAAACCAAACATTGCCATCATTACCGATGTAACGCATGATACTACTACACCTATGATCAATAAAATAACGGAAGGCGAATGCAGTTGCGGGAAGGGCCCTTCGCTGACCTATGGCCCAGCAGTACATAATAAACTGCTTGATGTAGTGCAGGCCGCTGCCGTTAAGAATAAGATCCCCCTCCAGTTCCATACGGTGAGCAGGAGCACCGGCACGGATACCGATTCCTTTGCTTATGCCAATGATGGTTGCCCTTCTGTATTAATTTCAATTCCCCTGCGTTATATGCATACCACGGTGGAAATGTTACACAAGGATGATGTAGAGCATACAATTAAATTGATGTATGAGACCTTGTTGAGCCTAACGCCTAAGACTAACCTAAGTTATTTTAGTTGATGGTTCATAGTTCATAAGACAGTACTCACTGCTATTCAGCATTAGCAAACGATGGAAGATAAATTCACACGATACAGCAAACTTTATATCCTCATCTTTTTGATGTTTTTGGCGATACCCGTGACCATTGGTTTGGTGATTGCATTCTTTTATGGCTTTTCGAAACTGATCTCGTCGGCGCCGATGGATGTTGTTTTTGAAATGCTCATCGTTTCAATTCCTGCTGCAATATTTACTTCAGTTTATCTTATCTTTTTTAAAAGGACCAAACAGCATCCGTCGAAACCGGTGCGCATCATTTCCCGGATATTATTTGCGGGAGGATTTTGCTGGTGCTGTGTTTTCCTCGTAATGGATATCATCCTGTTCTTTACCAGGCAAAGCTATGATGTTACCGAATACAGGTGTTTTAGTACCTTGTTCCTGGCGGGAAATATCGCCGGGCTCTTCCTCATCGCCATTATGCAGGCATTTACCACGCAAAAAGAAAAAGACTGGTTGGAAAAGCGGATACCTGCTCCAACAACTGGCGACGGCATGGATACTGAAGAAGATTAATGGGAAGCTGCGCCCTGCAAATATGCCAGTACATATATAATTAAAAACCCACCCCGTAAAAACGGGGTGGGATACTTTAACCCTAAAACAACCAACAAGGATAATGTTGATCACTTAACTAAGGGTATATACGAAGATTTGTAAGATATGGTTGTCTTATTGATCCTTAAATTTTTCAAAAACTCAAATAATCCTGTTTAATTGTTGAATCTTTTACGTACAAACTTTTAAAAAACTGTAACAATATTATATCAGCGCAATATCCAGCACCTGCTGCATCGTTTTTACATAATGGAATTTAATCCCTTTAATATATTGCTGGTTGATCTCCATTACATCTTTTTCATTTTGCCAGCACATGATGATCTCTTTTAAACCTGCACGCTTAGCCGCTAATACTTTTTCCTTGATGCCTCCTACCGGTAACACCTGTCCGCGTAAAGTGATCTCACCCGTCATGGCCAGGTAATGTTTTATTTTGCGGCCCGTAAAGGCGCTTGCCAGCGCCGATAGCATCGTAATACCTGCACTGGGACCATCTTTTGGCACGGCGCCCTCGGGCACATGTATATGAATGTCTTTTTGTTTGAACATTTCAGGATCAATATCCGATCTTTTGCAATTGGCTTCCAGGTAAGTGAATGCGGTGGAGGCGCTTTCTTTCATTACGGTACCAAGATTTCCCGTCAGCATCAATTCCCCTTTGCCATCACTTAACTGTGTTTCAATAAAAAGAATATCGCCACCCACATAGGTCCATGCAAGCCCTACTGCAACACCCGGCATATTGGCCATCTTATAAAGGTCATTGCTGTAACGCGGCTTACCCAATATCTTTTCCACGTCATTGGCAGTGATCGTAGCTTTCAACTTCCCTTTTATCACCAGTTCTTTTGCCTGGTAGCGCATGATGCTTGCCAGTTGCCGGTCTAATTCCCTTACGCCGCTTTCTCTTGTATAATCCTGGATGATCTTTTCCAATACGGCATCACTCAATTTAAAACTGCCTTCTTTTGTAACTGATCCCCCGGTTAAACCATGCATCTCTTTTTGCTTTGGTATCAGGTGACGTTTGGCGATCTCGATCTTTTCTTCCACTGCATAACCACTCAGGTCAATGATCTCCAAACGGTCTCTTAGCGCAGGCTGGATATTGTTGATATTATTGGCGGTTGCAATAAACAACACTTTGCTGAGGTCATATTCAAGTTCTAAATAATTATCATAAAAAGAATTGTTTTGTTCGGGATCCAATACTTCCAGCAATGCAGAAGAGGGATCAGTGCGGTTATCACTTCCTACTTTATCGATCTCATCCAGGATCATCACCGGGTTACTCGATTTTATTTTTCTGATGGATTGTACGATCCTTCCCGGCATGGCGCCAATATAGGTCTTGCGATGACCGCGTATCTCGCTTTCATCATGCAAACCACCCAAACTTACCCGAACATATTTGCGGTTGATGGCATTGGCAATACTTTTACCTAAGCTCGTCTTACCGATACCGGGAGGGCCTAAAAAGCAAAGTATGGGTGATTTCATATCGCCTTTTAATTTTAATACGGCTAAATATTCCAATATCCTTTCTTTGATCTTCTGCATACCGTAATGATCATGGTCCAATATCTTTTTTGCCTTTTTCAGGTCATATGAATCTTCTGTGTAATCCGCCCAGGGAAGGTCCAGCATCAGGTCGAGGTGATTGTACACTACGGAATAATCTGGTGTGGACGGATGCATGCGTTCTAATTTCTCCACCCCCTTTGTAAACATTTCTTTTGCAGCGGAAGTCCATTTTTTCCCTTCTGCTTTTTTCTGCATTTCCTTTACTTCTGCAACATTATCGCCACCGAGTTCATCTTTGATGGCCTTCATCTGTTGTTGTAAAAAATAATCGCGTTGCTGTTTATCCAGTTCAGCCCTTGTTTTATTGGTTACTTTATTTTTCAGTTCTGCATATTGCAATTCTGTCTGCATCAGGTTCATCAGTAATTCAGCCCTTGCTTTAATATTGCTGATCTCGAGCAGGCGTTGTTTTTCCTTGATATCACTGTTGAGGTTGCTGCTCACAAAATGAATCAGGAAAGAAGGGTTCTCAATATTCTTTAAAATAATGGCGGCTTCACTTGGCAGGTTGGGAGAGAGGTTCACGATCTGTCCGGCCAGGTCCTTTATACTGCTCACCATTGCATTAAAATCTGCATCATCTTTCAATACTTCATCTGTCAATACATTTATCCTTGCCTTAAAATAAGGGTCATCTGTCAATACTTCTTCGATCTTGCAGCGCTTACGTCCCTGGATGATGATCGTTGTGCCACCATCGGGCATCTTGATTAGTTTGGCAATTTTTGCAACGGTGCCAATATCTTCCAGGTCGCTGATGGTAGGTTCTTCCACGCTACTGTCTTTTTGCGCCACTACGCCTATCAATTTGTCAGCCTTATAAGCGTCATTTACCGCTTTAATGCTCTTATCCCTGCCAACAGTTATGGGAATTACCACACCCGGAAACAGTACGGTATTTCTTAAAGCCAAAATGGGCAACACATCCGGGATCACCTGTTCATCAGCGTTTGCGTCATCATCTTCATTCAAAGGGATGATGGGCATGAACTCCATTTCATCTTCGGGGCCTTGCAAATAAAATTTCTTATCCATAATTTTCTCAATATAAAGTCAAAATGTCAAAACGGGTAGTTAAATCACTAATATTTATGTGAAGGGGATAGCGGCAAGATTAATGCCAGATAATAGTTGGCGGTTTGCAGTTGAAGTTCGCAACGCCCGGCCCGTAACTATAACTTATAACTTATAACTTTGCGCCCATGTACATTAATTGCAATGATAAGGAACTTTTAATTTTAAAAAAGATTGCAGAAGCGGCTACTGAACTTTCTGTGCCTTGTTATTTGGTTGGAGGATTTGTACGTGATAAAATATTGGGCAGGGAAACGAAGGATATGGATATAGTTTGCGTAGGGGATGGCATTGCATTAGCAGAACGGGTAGCGAAGAAATTTACTCCCCAGCCTGAAGTACATTTCTTTAGAAATTTTGGTACCGCACAGATCAAAATACAATCAGATAATTCGGGTAGGGGTTGGGGTGAGGCGCTTGAAATTGAATTTGTAGGTGCACGTAAAGAGAGTTATAGTTATGATAGCCGAAAACCGGCAGTGGAAACAGGCACATTGGAAGATGACCAGGACCGTCGCGACTTTACCATCAATGCAATGGCCATCAATTTAAATGCAGCAAATTATGGCGAACTGGTAGATCCTTTTAACGGGATCAATGACCTTGCTGCAAAGATCATTCAAACACCATTGCCCCCTGCACAAACATTCAGTGATGATCCCTTGCGGATGATGCGGGCCATCCGTTTTGCAGCGCAATTGGGTTTTACAATTGAAGAAAAAACCTTTGCGGCTATCGGCGAAAATGCAGCCCGTATAAAGATCGTCAGTGGGGAACGTATTGCCGATGAACTGAATAAAATATTGATGTGTGCAAAGCCTTCAGTTGGTTTTGATCTTTTATACAAGAGCGGCTTATTAAAAATAATTTTTCCGCAGATGGTTGATCTTGCCGGTGCCGAGTACATCGATGGAATGGGCCACAAGGATAATTTCTATCATACGTTACAGGTAGTGGATAATATTGCCCAGCACACGGATGACCTGTGGCTCCGGTGGGCGGCGGTATTGCATGATATTGCCAAACCGGCCACCAAAAAATTTGAAGAAGGCCATGGCTGGACTTTTCACGGCCATGAAGTGGTAGGTGGAAGGATGGTACCTAAAATATTCACGAAGCTGAAGCTACCGCAAAATGAAAAAATGAAATTCGTGCGCAAGATGGTAGAGTTGCACTTGCGCCCTATAAGCCTTACCAAAGAGAATATAACGGATAGTGCTATACGAAGGTTATTATTTGATGCCGGGGAGGATTTTGATGCATTGATGACGCTTTGCAAAGCGGACATCACTTCAAAGAATAAACAAAAAGTAAAACGTTACCTCGAAAATTTTGAAATGGTATGCCGGCGTTGTGAGGAAGTGGAAGAAAAAGACCACCTGCGTAACTGGCAACCCCCCATTACCGGCGAGCTGATTATGGAAACATTTAACCTACAGCCATCCCGTGCAGTAGGGGATATAAAAAACGCCATACGGGAAGCGATACTGGACGGGATCATCCCGAACGAGTATGAAGCTGCACATGCTTTTATGATGGAGAAAGCAAAAGAACTTGGAATTGCAGTTCCCAATTCTTAATTCTTAATTTTTAATTCTTAATTTTACGGCATGGCTATACTACGTTTCAGGATCTATTGGGAAGATGATGATAGTGTTTACCGCGACATTGCGATCCGGCATACACAAAATTTCTTCGACTTGCATGGTTGCATTTTAAAAAGCTACGAATTCGATTCGAAGCATAAGGCAACTTTCTACCGCAGTAATGATAATTGGTTAAGAGGCCGCGAGATATCACTGGAGAAATATGATAAAGATTATAAAGTGGAACCCTTGCTGATGCCAGAAACCCTTATTGGCAGCGAGATCAGCAACCCCAACCAAAAATTCATCTATGAATATGATTTCAACAAGGCCTGGCATTTTATGGTGGAACTGATCACCGTGGATAAGGAAGAAAATAAAAAACTTACCTATCCCTGTTGCGTGCGTACAGAAGGCATTGCACCTTCTCAATACGGTACTAAGGGATTAGTGGATAGCCGCCTGGCAGAAATGGAAGAAAAATATGACCTGCAACCCGATGCACTGGCGGATGGGTTCAGTGAAGAAGGGGAAGATGGAGGCGCAGAACCGGAAGAAGAAGCGGCAACAGAAACGGATGGTGAGAATGACGGGTTTTAAACCCTGTCGGTGGTCAAAGACCCCGACAGCGGTTGATGATATGAACAATTAAGAATTAACATACGTGCTATTAAATTTTCTAAGAGATGCTATTTAACCGTAGTCTGTCTTCAATGATTGTATTTTTTCTTTTTCGCTTGTCCAAAAAAGAAACAAAAAAGGACACCCAGGAAAGATTACAACCCTTTCCTGGGTTTGTTCCCTGATGTAATTTTTGTACTACTGTAAACTCAAATTCAGTTCCCTGATCTTTGGACGCTGGCATTTTGTTAGAGCATTTAATGGTACAGACGTTAAGGATTAATATTTTTTACAGGCCGTACAGCCCATTGGCCTACTATCAATTAAAAGAGTTCTTTACAAACTCAAACAATTTTCGTGAATAAAACCTGCATCGTCTTCGTTGGGCCTACAGCCGTTGGTAAAACATCCGTCGCCATTAAGGTTGCACAGCATTTCAATACCGAAATCATTTCTGCGGATAGCCGGCAGTGTTTTAAAGAACTGCATATTGGCGTTGCCAAACCTTCAGCAGCAGAATTGCAACTGGTAAAACACCATTTCATCGGCTCTCATTCAATAAAAGAAGAGGTGAATGCTGCCGTATTTGAACAATACGCATTACAGAAAACCAAAGAGATATTTGCTAAGCATGATATCGCTGTAATTGTTGGTGGAACAGGATTGTATGTCAAAACATTTTGCCAGGGCATTGATGAAGTACCCCTTATAAAACCAGGGGTAAGGGAAAAAATAGCAGCTGACCTTGAATGGGAAGGACTGGAATGGTTGCAAAAAGAAGTTGAAAAAAATGACCCCTTGTACTATGCAAAAGGTGAGATCAAAAACCCGCAAAGATTAATGCGTGCTTTGGAAGTAAAACTATCCACCGGCAGATCCATCATTGAATTTCAAACCCAACAAAAAAAGCCTAGGGATTTTAATATCATTAAAATAGGGTTGGAACTTCCTAAGGATCAATTGCATAAAAACATCAATGGCCGTGTAGATGCGATGATGAAGGACGGATTATTGGAGGAAGTAAAAGAATTAGAACCTTTTAAAAAACTCAATGCACTGCAAACAGTTGGTTACCGCGAATTGTTCGGGCATCTTGTGGGAGACCTGCCATTGTCCGATGCTGTGGAGATCATAAAAATAAACACCCGCCAATATGCCAAGCGGCAGATGACCTGGTTCAAAAAAGAGGAAGAAGTAAAATGGTGTGCCCCGGATCATAACAAAGCGATGGAAATGATCAGCGACACTATATAGTTAGCCCTATTTTATCCAGTTTATTGCAAACCTGTTCCAGCGCCGCATTTTATATTGTGTACGCTTCCATTTCCTTTCACATTTTTTTGGATCGCTGTAAAATAATAAGGCGAGTTGCACCTGCCTTTTTCGCCAATGCAATAACATTTTTCTTCCTATAACCTTGTCCAATCCCAGTGTTAATAAATGCAACCGTTTTAATTTTTTATATTGGCCGGTTGTAACATATATACTGTCAAAAAAGGTATTCAATGCTTTTTGAAATTTGATCAGGGGCTTCCTGTATTTTTCCAGGGTATCAAAATCATACCTTTCTTTTAAAGCCTGCCACATATCGCCATTAATATGTGCATTCATTCCTATAAATTCATATTGCAGCGGATTAAATGTAGAATCGGCATAATAGGGTTGCCAGTTAAAAATTTGTGGTTTGCTGGTAACAAGGTCCTGGTATGACCGGAAGAATGCCGGGGCAAAAGACGATTCAAATCCGAAAATGAACCTTCTTATATTTTCGGTCTGTTTAGCTGAATACCTATTTGTTGCTTCAATAGCCCGGTAATACAGTTGTGCAAAGTGTTTTGAAAGTGTATTGGTGCCGGCTATTTGCTGCAAGGTGTCTAATAAAGCAGCATTATACTTTTGCTGTGCAAATAGTTCAACAGAAAAAAACATAATGGCCAGGAGCAGTAAAATCCTTATTTTATAAGGGGCTCTTATCATATTGTCTTTTCGTTTTGTATTATAAAATTTAAATAACAATTGCAGGATGACAGGGGAATCAGTTAGTAGCCAACAATTTTTTTATTAACGTTGCTTTTTGCAGGATCGGGAACTCAATATAACAGCTGGTTAAAAAATACTTTTCTTTCTTCGTCATCTTTTTGAAGAGAAATGCCTTTAATTCGTCGTCCATCAAAGCAATGTCTGCTATATGGGCCCATTTCATTTCATCCGTAATGAAGTTACTTTCGATCTGCATGACCAGTTTTTCAATGAAATATAGTTTTAAGGCGATGCTGTTATTTTTTTTGCGCATTAAGGCAGACAGGCAAAATCCATTTTCATTTAACAGTGAATTATTAAAACCAAGCCAGTTCTTACGCCATAAATAATTTTGAATTTTTCGTTGTACCCAGCTTAATTTGGTATGTGCAATGTTACGGGCATATTGCATGGTCATGATGCAGCTTGCAGGCATATGCAGGCTTATCGTACTGTGCAATTGGAGGCCCTTGCATTTTTGCAGTGCCGTTTTATTCTGTTGTAACCATTGCCATTCGGTGGTAAAATGATTTTTACTGAAATAACAAACGGCATTCATTTGAAAGTTGCAATCTGTAGCTACATCCTGCATATCATCATACAGTTGCATGCTGCGCACCATACTGCTCCAGCTGCTGAACTGTTTTTGATACTGCAATTGCTTCTTATCCATCAATACTGCCCTTAAAGTAAGCAGTACCTGTATAATGTCATCGTCTTTTGTTTTTTGATAATGCAGCAGATGCGGTAAAGTATAGTCTTCGTTAAACTCATTGATATCTGCCTTGTAAGTATCAAAGCATTTATTACAGGCCTTGCAAATGAGTTGCGCAACTTCCTCCCGCCTTTCAGCCCCGGCCTTGTTGATATGTATGTTCATTTCACTCAACAAGAACTGTAAGTGGTCGTAAAATGACCTGTAGGTAATGCCGTATTTAGTATTGATACCTTCCAGGACATCTTGTGGAAGTACTTCACAAATGTCGAACTCGTAATATAATTCATACTTATCATTGACCTTTCTGAATTGCAAATAATAATTGACAGCATCGTCATTCAGTATCTTTTGAATATTCTGTTTGCCATAGGCCTCGGCAATGCCATCAATGAACTCATCCCCGAACAGGATCGCCAGGCAAACTAAATTCGCCAGGTGGCTCTTATTCTTAAATAGTTGAAATGGCGATTGTTTAAATAATAAAGTATCGTATGCAAAAGATCCTTTTTCGATATTATTGCGCACCTGTAAAAGTTCCTTGAACTGAAGGATATAGTTCAACCTTTTATTTTTACGTATGCGGTTGCGCATATAAAGCCCTATCGGGAAAGCATATACCATTGTTGTGGTGAAATGAAGAAAATTGAACAGCTCTGTAGATAATTTGAAGTTGAACAGCCCGTCATGCCTGTTATTTTCCTGCAGTAAATTTAATAAAAGCTGTTCATCTGTATCATAGCTGTCAACAAGTTCGGCAACGTTCACTTTTGGTAAGCCA
>JANYIM010000135.1 GCA_025362055.1 Bacteroidota bacterium | reverse complement strand
CCCGGCTGCTATCCCCGTTACGTTTACATTATTATCTCGCGTCCAGATAAATACCGTCCCCGCAACAGTTCCTGACAAACCTATCGATACCGTTGACCCTGAACAACTTGTTTGGGATGAAGGTATCGCTACTGCTGTTGGGGTCGGATTTACCAACACTGTCGCCGTTATTGAAGGCCCTACACAAGTGCCCGAGGTTGGCGTTATGGTGAAGGTCACCGTTATCGGAATATTAGTGAGATTAGTAAGTGCTCCACTGATATTACCTGCTCCACTGGCTGCAATACCGGTTACTGTTCCGGTATTATTCCTCGTCCATGCATAAGTAGTACTGGCCACACTACTGCTTAATACGATCGTATTTATAGCAGTCCCTGAACAAGCCGTTTGGCTTGCAGGCGTAGCTGTTGCAGTGGGTGTGCCAATGACATTTACAGTTACATCGCCAGGGTTGGGCGAATTATATACAATGTTCATCGAGAGGCCTGCCGGTAGAGCAGGGAAGTTAACTGTAGCAAATGTTCCTACAAGTGTTGTAGAGGTCATGATCTTATAGCTCTCGCCGCAGGAAGGAATATATCCGCCAAAGAGTACAACATTCAATGTTCCACTTAGTGTAGCCGTTCCAGTTACCTGCAGTTGATCGTATTGTGTACAGGGTGTTGTGCCTGCTATCTCTATCAGTTCGGTACCGCTGCCATTGGTATAACCGGCACCAAAGGCCGTGCAGCCCGGTGAATTACCTGGTGATAGAATTCCACCGCTGTTATTAAATAGAGCACCGGTAAAATTACCTGATCCCTTATAGGTTCCGCTATTGGTAACCGCACCTCCACCATTGATATTCAATGTACCATTATTAGTAAGTATTGCAGATCCATTGATCGTAATATTATGAACCTGTGCAGGAGTAACCCCCGCAATAACAGGTGAGAATGTTGTGCCTGATGGAATGGTAACATCCGTTGCAGGAAGTGGAACGGTACCGCATGACCAGTTGGCCGTATTAAACCAATCGGTACTGGTAGTTCCGAGCCAGGTACCGGGTGTACATACAAGAGCACCAAGACACTGCCAGTGAACTGTAACGGCGAGTTTAATACCGTTAGCATCTGAACCAATATTGCCACCGGCATCAAAGGTCGCAGACCCATTAATACTACAACTGCCAGCACCGCAATAGCCACATTGCGTACCACAGGTGCCGCCATAAAGGCCTATACCTGTATAGCCCAATTGATTACAAATATATGCAGCGTGATAGGTTCCACCACCGGGGGCTGCGGTGATCCAGGCTGTTGTAGGAGTTGCAGAACAAACAACATAAGTAGAAAGGGTAAAGGGGTCTGTACCCGTTTGGCAGGATGTAGGTACGCTTAAGTTCGGATCAATTAACTGGCCGCTGTATTGAGCACCGTCTATCATCAGTGTAGGTGAACCGGTGACGTTTAATGATTGTGCCTGTTTCATATTTGCACTAAACAGTTCCTGGTTTTCCTGTTGCGCAGCAGCAAGATTGATTACGTGTATATCAATGCCCGCTTTTGTTGCTGCGACCTTCCAATTATCATCTTGATAATTGGTTGCCCGTGCAAGCAGGTACGCGGAAAGATTTTCCGGATAGTTATGTGCAATAAAAAGTTGCCTGATATCTTCATCAACTTCCTGCTGTCCATGCATGCTATTAAAAACCTTGTGCCCGTTAACGGTTTCTTCTCCTGCAATAAAATTGAGGTGAAAATCAACCTGCTTACCAAATTCCTGCACCAATGGTACAAGCGTTTGCTCAGCCATTACACCAAAGGGGCACTGGCTCATCACATATAGATCTAGTTGAACTTTTTCCTTTGTTTTGATTTTTTGGGCGATCACCTCATGCAATTGATTTATTATAACAGGTGATACCCCATCACCCGTACCATTGCCCGCATGGCAAACAGCCGGAATTTTATTGGATGGATTTAAATTGATGGATGTACCGGTATAGTTAGCCGTATTTTTATTTACAACCTGACTGGCAGGTTTGTTTACGGTTTGTGCTATTGACCCAGACATAAAAATAAAAGTTGCCAGGGCCATCAGGCCACGCAGTAAAAATTTTGCTTGCATTTTTTTGGAATTTGAGATCAGGGTAGCAGAAGCTCCTGAGTAGTGATGACTAAAATGGGTAAGGGAAGTAGTAAATGTTTTTCTCATAAGCTAGTTAAGTTATTAAATCAATTATTTTGCATATATCAATACCGCCATGTACAAACCCTTTTAGCTGTTTAATACCATGTTGGTGATCGGGATGTTATAATAATTATCGGGAGGATATCGAAAGTAAATACAGCCAATTCAGTTTTGATTCAATGAAAATAGTATATAAAATTAAGAATGGGCAAATTTTTCGGAAATTTCTTACTGCTTTCATATCGAATTACCCATATGATACCGGATAGGCTCAATTATTAAAGGGTTTTGAAATTGTCGACAGGCCTCAAAATTTTGGGAAGGGGTTTTACTTGTTTTGTATCTTAGCGACACAATAGCTGGCAGGGTTCCCTTGGGTGTGGACACCCGCCAGAGAGCGCAAGGCTTCAAAAGTTTTTGAAGCCTGTAACAATGTATCAGAATTTTGGGAAGTTTTTAAAGTCCAGGTTAAACCTATTTTTTTATATCCCGGTACTTCATCACACCAAACCCCACTCCTATAGCAAGTAATAGCCATAATGCGCCATCGATCGGACAATCGGGGCATGGGCCCGGATCCTGTGCCATGGCAAAAAAAGGAAAGATACTTGCTACTATGATCAACAAACCTCTTAGTAAATTATGATCACGTTTGTCTTTAATAGTTTTCATTTTATTTATTTACAGGCCGGCTCTTAGTTTGTTAGGAATAAAGGTTTTATGGTGGCGGTGTTACCAGGTTGAATGATCTCCAATTGATAATTACCCCCTGCCACATTCGCAAGAACAATTGTTTTTGTTGCGCTGCCACCCGTATGCGTTAGTTGCTGTGTGAATACAACCTGGCCAATTGAATTGATCAGTCTTACCTGATAAATGCCCTTATCCATTCCGCTGAATTGAACATTGATCATTTTGTTAGTAACGGGGTTCGGGTAAATGGTGATGCCTGACCCTGCTTTGCCGATCGTAACTTTTGCAATACCGCTGTATTTTATTTCACCGCTGTTGGCGATACCTTTTACACGATAGAAATTATTACCCAACAGGGGATTTATATCTAACCAGTTGTAAGTGATATCATTGTTATTATTACCAGTAGCCGTTTGTGCTCCTACTTTAGAAAAGGCAGAGCCGTCTGCTGATCTTTCCACTTCATAATTTTTCATGTTCAACTCACTGGCCACTTTCCACTCAACGGCAACATTGGCAGCTTGCCCAACAGGACTTGCGGCCTGGTATGCTTTAATGCTTATGAAGCTTATTGGCAGCGGGGCACCCGGTCCAAATACGATCATGAAACGGCCTGGTGCCGCCGATGCAGGGTCTGTTGTTACATTGAAGTCAACATTATTGATACTCCCCGAAAGATCAAGGGAAGTATTGATTCCCGTGTATGCATCCTGCAGGTAAGCTATTACGTTAGCCTGCACAAAATCAAGCGTTCCCACCTGGAAGCGGTAGTTTTTTATACCGGTATTGGTTAAACGCAGGAAGATCGTATCGTGTGCGCTGATCATCGGCCTGTTTTCCACGATCAGTTTTTTAGTTTCACGGTAAGAAGAAATGTTCTCCGCAAAATTGCCCATCTTCTCTATATCATCAGTCGTATCTGCCGAATAACTGTCATCAAAACTCACCCTGATGCCATCTGCAAGCGATTCAATATTACCGGGGTTAACGATCATCAGGTTGGTGATCAGCTGTTCAACAGTTGGCCCCTGCATAACGGGATTGATCACAGATACATTCGACGCTTTCGTTGCTTCCGTAAAGTTCACCGTTGCATTGGTAGTACCCGAAGTACCCGTAGTTCTGAGGAAAAAAGCCTGGCCTGAGTGAATATACCGGGCTGTTGGATCTGAGCTGGTTCCACCCAATACCACCGGTGTTTGCTGGTAAGTACCTGGCCCGGTTCTTTGTACCAACCTGAACCCACCAACGCCATAATTGCCGGTAAGCGCCGGGTCCCATACGTACATATCCTGCGCAAGATTTGTTGTGCCGGTAAATATCGTTTCCATATCTATCGGCGACGCATAGGGGTTGGCAACCAGTGTACGCCCTGTACCGGTTGATGAAATGAATGCCGTTTGATTGCCCTGTGTTAATGTGCCGTTAGTCCTTAATATGGTAGGTTCTGTTGACGGTGTGGTGGCGGGTGTTTCGGTCCTGTCGCCCCGAACGAATAACATGTAACCGGGATTCGATGATATTACAGTTACATTGGTATTGGCAAGATTGTAATTCCAGGAAGGGCCTGCATTGCCACCCTGGTTATGTGTTAGGATGGATGAACTGAGGGATGACATATCAAATCCATTAGACACAGTGTATAAATTTGAAGTGACCAATGTTCCCTGCGCAGCAACGATCACCCCATTTTCCTGCCAGGCCTGTTTGATAGTTTGTGACCCTGTTACCGCTTTTGCGCTCAATAAATGCCATGCCCTTTGCGGACTGGCGATATAGCGTTCTACGGTAACGTTGCTGGCACCATCCAATGTACTGCCGGTTAGATTGCCAACTCTTGCTGTGTTGGTAAAGCCATTACCAATGGATTTTAAAACGAGACTTTGTGTATTGATGTGAAAGGTGGAATTGGTCAAATTCAAATTTCCGTATACCTGCATGGCGTTGCCGAGTCTTGCGCTGCCATTACTGAAAATGAGATCCTGCAGCGATCGGGATGCCGAATCTGTTTGATCGAAGTTCAATATGCCAGCAGCACCCCCGATGGCCAATAATGAAAGGGCCGACCCTTTTAGTTTACCCGCTCCCGTTACTGCACCATTAAGATTTAAGGTATTGCCATTAATTGAAAGAGAACCAATGGTGAGGAGTAGAGAATTACTTACGGTAGCATCTGCCAGCATGGTTACACCGGCTGCATTATTTATTTCAAGGTCATAAAAAACAGAACCCAGTACATTTTGTGTGCCGCCTGTTCCGGTCAATAAAAATTTACCCGTGCCATAGCTGTGAAGCCCGGGCGTATTATCCGTAAAATCGGCTGTGGCTGCGCCTGGCCGGGCGATGGTTATATTCCCGGCATTGCTAATGGTACTCCCGTTGTCGGCAATTACCCCACCCCCATTTACATAGATGTTAGCTCCGCTTTGAACCGTGATCACCGACCCCGTTGTAGCACGCAAAATATTTTGCGCACGGGTGCTGAAGGCCTGGAGTAAGAAAAGGAATGATGCGAAAAATGAAAGCGATCTCATCGGGTAGCCTATTTTTCATAAAAATAGCTACCCTGTATACATATGCTGAAGTGAATTCGTAAGTGGTATTGATGAGTTATTATTCGGTTGCTTTGAAACCCCGATAACTATCGGGAGGATGCAGGTTGTTACTTGCTGCTGAAGCAAAAGATCTATTACCGTTTTTTTACCAGGATATTCGCCACTTCTGTTTTTTTGCGTCGTGATACCGGGATCTTTGAATGGTCGCTTAACACCACTTCTCCCTTTTTCAAATAATTTACAATGAAATTTTTATTGACGATATAGGATTTATGAATTCGCAGAAAAATGTCTTCAGGTAATAATTCCTCAAAATCTTTCAATGTCTTGGCACTAAGATGCCACCTGTTATCCGTTAATATTATCCTCGAATAATTACCCTCCCCTTCCAAACGCATGATCTCATTCGTCTTAAAAAAAACAACCCCTGCATTGGTAGGTACGGTAAGCCTGAATTCATCTTCTTCCTTTGCCTGGAGATTATATACAAGGTTTGCGAGTATTTGTTTAGATGAATGCCCGGCCCGCTTTTTTTTGATCACCCGCTGCACAGCCATTTTTAATTCATCTGCATCAATTGGTTTTAACAGGTAGTCAACTGCGCTGAAGCGGATAGCCTGTATGGCATACTCGTCATGTGCAGTTGTAAAAATAACTTCAAAGGGGATCTCATCATACCGGTTCAGCAGGTCGAAGCCGGTAAGGGCGGGCATGATAATATCAAGAAAGACAAGCTCGGGTTTATATTGCTGTAAAAAAGCAACTGCTTTTTCGGGCTTTGTTTCAATCGCTATTTCGGTTATTTCCGGCACATGCCTTTGCAGGAGTAGCCTTAATACATTGGCTGCACTTAATTCATCGTCAATAATAGCTGCTTTTATCACCTGCTAAAGATAACAAAAACGGGTATTCCGTTGCTTCCGGCTTGAAAACCTGTCAGGTTTCTTATTATAATTGAGGAACGGTAATGGTTACCTTAGTACCCTCCGGCTCGCCGGTGCCGGAAATAATATCTTCAATGTGGATAGTTGTTTGCCTTTGGCCGGGATCAGTTAATAAGCGCAACCTTTCCTCTACCAATTGTATCCCCAATGATTCATGTTTTAAGGACGGATGTTGTGCATCTTTTAAGGTTCTTGCCTTTTCTCTTCCAATGCCATTATCTGTTATTTCACAAACAAGGGTCTCTTCGTCGGGCATTTTAAAATTAACCTGCAGGTATTTATTTCCTTCTTTATGTGCCAATCCATGGTGCAATGCATTTTCTACAAATGGCTGTAGTAGCATGGAAGGTATCCTGATCACCTGCGCTTCTGTTTCATTATCTGCATGAATATTGTAATGAAAATCTTTTCCCAAACGCACATTTTCTATTTCAAGATAAAGCCTCAATGT
This sequence comes from Bacteroidota bacterium, assembly GCA_025362055.1. GTDB lineage: Bacteria > Bacteroidota > Bacteroidia > Chitinophagales > Chitinophagaceae > Ferruginibacter. The sequence continues at coordinate 6,103 of JANYIM010000135.1, read as the reverse complement.
TTCGATCTCATCAGAAAGCAATATGCTGTTTTGGTTAGATTGGTGCAATACCTTGCGCAATAACTTCGAGAATTTTGAAATGTATTTATTGGCATTATCCACTTCCCCCATCAGGGTGAATTCCTGTATGGAGTTCATGGCATTGAAAATGAAATGCGGGTTCATCTGTGCTTTCAATGCTTTTATTTCCAATTCGGTTATCTGCTGTTTGATCTTTTCGGCTGTTTTTACTTTTGTGATCCTTTGCTGAATGAACCACCAGATCATGAAAACACCAACCAGCAAAGCCAATGACCTGAACCACCAGGTTTTCCAAAAGGGAGGGGTGATGACGATATCTAATGTTGCTGTATGCTGAGAACCAAACCCGTCGCGGTTTACACATTTTACTTTGAAAGTATAATTTCCGTTTTGTAGTTGGTTGTATCGGGCGGACTGCTCTTTGTCGGCAAGTATCCAGTCATGATCAACACCTTCCAACTGGTAATAATATTTGGTTTCGTCAGAAAAATTGTATTGGAGAGCTGCAAATTCAATGGCAATGCTGTTGTTACGATAAGACAGGGAAATAGGTTGTGATGCGGCTACCAGCGAATCAATGTTAATGGCTTTATCAAATACTTTGAAACCTGTTATCAGCGGATCTGCAGGCGGAGAATCAGTGAGCTTCTCTGGATCAAAAGCAATAAAGCCATTCACTGTTGAGATAAGAAATTTTCCGTCCTTCAATTTTAGCGAGGCGTTGATAAAAACATTGTCAGTTATTCCATCTGCGATGCCATACCTGGTGACCGAAAAAGTATGCATGTTTAGTTTGCAGAGGCCACCATCGCATGCTACAATTAAATTGTGGTTATCATCGAGTACCATCGTTTCCACTAAATTGCCAGCCAACCCATCCTTGGTTGAAATGTTGCGGAACGTTTTTTTCTTCTTATCAAAAATATTTACGCCCATTGTTGTAGCCAGCAAAATAGTATCATCATTATACCGGAGCACGGTTTTAATAATATTGCTGCTGATCGAAAGCGGATCATTTTCATCGTATAAGTATTGATCGCTGTATTTTTTTGTCCTTATATCAAGCCGCAAAAATCCCTGTTCGTTTGTTCCTACCCAAATGATGCTGTCTCCTTCAAAGCAAGCAGAGAGAACATTTCTCGGTGCAGCTTTTATGCCCGGAGCAGCCTCCAAAAAAGAAGTTACTTGTTTTGTTTGGTGGTCGATCTTTATTAATCCGGCCGACCAGGTGCCGAACCACATATTGCCTGCATGATCTTTTTCAGTAAAGTTGATATTGTTAAATAGTGCGCTGTCTTTTACTACAGAAACGTTCTCTTTTTTAACATCCAGTTTCACGATCGTTTTTAATTGATTCGGCGCCATTATACTCCCATCATCGTTTTGAAAGAGGCACCAGATCTGGTTTTCAAGGGTATTTGTATTGCCGTAGTTGCTTACCAGGTATTTCTTTTTAAATGCAAGTTCGCTGCTGAATCTTGCTACCCCACCCATGGGGTGATAATACCCAACATATATGTCTCCATCAGCGGGATCTTGCATAAAACCATTGGAAGAATAATCCGGAACATGCGTAGCATTTGTTGCATTTGACCGATAGAAATTAAATTTTATTTTAGAAGGATTAAAAACATTCAACCCTTTATCATTTCCACTTACCCACATATTGCCATCCCTGTCCTTTAAAGTAACGGTTCCCCAGTCTACAAGGCCATGCAACCCTTCGGGATCTTCATTGTTCACAGGTATTTTTGTGAAGGAATCTTTTGCGGGGTCATAAAAAGCAATACCCTCATTAAACAGATCAACCATCAGGGAGCCATCCTGGTGTCCGGTTAAATTATAAGTCTTGACATCCAATCGAACTGAATCCTTATTTTTCGATCCTATGCCGTCAAATGGATATTCAAAAAGGGCGTTTCTATCAATATCATATCTAACAAGTTCATTCCATCCACGGACCCCCACCCAGAAATTATTTTCAGAAATAAAAAATGCGGTAATATCAAATGACGTTTGCAATATCTTAAGGCCGCGGGGATTATTGTTCTTGCCATATATATTTTTTGAAACTAAATTATAGCATTTTATGCCCTCCTTTGTTACAAACCAAATATTCCCTTTATTGTCTTTAGTAAAATTCATCGGCCAGTTAGTCCTGGTTACTCCCACCAGGCTGTTATAGTTTTCGAATTGATTGCTGTTATTATTAAGCCTGAAATAGCCATCACTGTTCATTAACCATATATCACCTTTACTATCCTCCACAAATTTTATTACTCCATTGATCGGTGGTACGCCTTTGGGATCATGTAACCCATAGTTATAAAACCTGCCACTGACCCTATTGAGCAGGTAAGCCCCCCCGCTGGCGGTACCTATCCAGAGACGTTGTTTGCTGTCTTCAAAAATTGTAAATATCCAGCCATTGTGCAGCGCTTCAGGGTCATGTATATCGGGCAAATAATTCACAAACCTGCAACCATCGTAGCGCTGTAGTCCATCAATGGTTCCAATCCAGATATATCCCTTACTATCCTGGAATAAACTGGTTACAATATTATTTGCAAGTCCGTTTTCAGTAGTAAGGTGCCTGAAAATAAACTGCCTGGGTTGTGAAAACGAAGGAGCATGAAAAAAAATGACTGATAAAAAGATCGCTAAGGCTATGTTGGGAATCTTTTTTATCATTACGGGTTTATGAAGAATGTATTTGCCTGTAAGCTAAGAGAAGTTTTGATGAAACCTTTATTCAGACTTAATTATTTTCCTGGTCATTGCCGAACCTGTTTTTAGGCCAATAACACGGATCGAATATATTCCGGGAGCAAGGCCCTGCATGCCGACCGGAACCTGCTGCTCATTTATTTTACTGTTGATCTTTAGTAAAACTGCTCCAGCTGCATTACTTAAAGTTATTGAGAATACATCTTTTGCATCCGGGAGTTGCAGAATGCAAATATTTTTTACAGGATTTGGAAAGACCAGCAATTCATATCCTGCATTTTTTGTTGTAACAGTGATCGTTTTCGAATAGCTGTATTTTCCATCCACATCCACTTGTTTGATCCTGTAAAAATTATTCCCGTTTAACGGATTTTTGTCCTGATACTGGTATTGGTTTTGTGCTGAAGCAGGAAATAAAGCAGGTATGGTTCCGATAGCATTGAATACAATACCATCTGCACTTCTTTCTACGATGAAATGATGGTTATTGATATCGTTGACAGTTATCCATGCAAGATCAATAAAATGGTTGGCGTTGTTATAAGTTCCGGCAAGATCAATATAAGTTGTTGCCAGTATTGAAAGCGTTGTAAAATTATTTACAACACTCCAATTGCCTGGGCCTGCAGCATTTACTCCGTACACCCTCCAGTAATATTTTGTGTTGGCCAGCAATACGCCCGGCAGTATCGTATAATTAGTAATGCTGATACCAGGCTGGTTTGCGATCATATTTGTAAACAATGAATCCGTAGCAATTTGTAAACGAAAACTATCAGGTATGCATTTGTGCGACCAGACCAATATAGGAGTCAATGGTATGCCTGTTGCACCATTTGATGGGAATACTAATGTACTTTGCAAGGGTGTATTGATGGGCAAATTAGATCTGTTAATGCCAGTACCACCTACCCCTATCCCATACAAATAACCACAGTCATCGACCATAAAACCATTGAAATAATACGAAAGCGTGCCATTTAATACACGGGTGAATACCGTGTTGCTATCCCAGGGGGCAGTGGCAAAATATAAACCCAGCACCGAAGGCAGGTTGCTGTTGAGTGCTGCATAACAGTTACCCCTGTTGTCGAAAGCCATATTAGTAAGCGTTGTATAATCAGGAACATTATTAAAAATAAACAGGTTAGTGCCATTGTCAATATTGGTAGAACCCAAAATGCTTTTTGTCAAAAATGTACTATTATACAAACCATGTGTGCCGCTGCAAAAAATATAATCTGTATAAGGATCTATGAAAACATTCACATTGCCGCTGGGCGCATAACCTATACCGGGAGTTGCCAATGAAACAAAAGTTCCCGGTGCGCCATTAGCGGTTGACCTATAAAGCCCCGGCGTGGTTTCTGTTCCATGAAAAATATGATGGAGTGAGTTGATGGCGAGTCCATAGGATTTGGCCCCGTTATTTGGAGGGGGTTGTAAATTATTTAAGAATGTGCCATGATTAGTGCTTAAAGAAATATTAGTTGAAGCTCCGTTAAAAGATTCTGTAACAAATAGCCGCCCCAGCCCGTCTTCTTCTATTTCATTAAATCCATCCGTTGTGGTTTCGATGGTTGTTTCTTTTATCCAGGTATTCCCGTTATCAGTGCTGTAATACAATTCGGGATTGCCATAGGCAGGGTTCAGCGATGCTCCAATAAATTCCCGGGTAGTAAGCCATAGCCAGCCCTGGCTATCCACTAAAATCCCGTCTGTCTTCTGGCAATTGATCCCATTGTTGATAGATACCCATGTAAGGCCTTTATCTGTTGAACGGAATACACCTGCGCAACCGGGGGTTACGCCAGTTGAGTTGCGGCAAATGGTAAACCAATCACCTTGCTGGTTCTGCACCATTTGATGCGTATTGTTTGCAAGGATAACAGTACTCATCGCATACACCCAATTGTTAGGTGATGCAGCTTTCCATATTCCGTTTGCAGCAACAAATATGGTTCCGGTATTATGCACGGCCATGCTTACCACACTGGTGCTGTTAAAACCAGTTGCGGCATTTTGCCAGGTTATGCCATTATTGGCACTATAAAAGATCTCACCTTTGATACTTCCTTTTTGATATAAATAAAAACCCAAACCTGCATACATTGTTCCGGAGGCATCAGTAACCAAAGTTCTTACGGGTTTATTAACTGTTACCCCCGTGCCGGAAAGGCCCCAGGACGTTCCATTCAATATACTCACATTTATATCTGTACCCGCATATAAAACACCCGAAGCATTTACACACAAACAATTTACATAGCCATTGCTTAATCCTGTTCCGTAAGTGCTCCAGGTACCCGCACTGTATTTTAAAACACCATTACCATAAGTGGCGGCAACAATATTTCCATTGCTTAATATCTTAATATCTTTTATATATGGCAAGACCGAATAACCACCCAGGTTTACCATGCCGGCATTTATTGATGACCAGGTTGTTCCATTGAACAGGTATACTCCCGTGCCAAAATTTACCGGGTTGGGAAGCGTGTTACCTGTAGAACCCGTGCCCGCATAAACATTACCAACTGCATCTTCAGCAATTGCTGAAACGTTTAAAGGACTACCCGTCATGGAAGTCCATGTATTTGCAAGTTTATTGTATTTTGTAAGTCCGTTGGCAGATGTACTGTTGGTATAATTAGCTCCTGCATACAATTGCCCCGCTGCAGAAAAATATAAGAGGTTAATAAAATTCATCCCGGGATTAGCAACTTGCGTCCAGCTTACACCAAGGTCAGTTGATTTTATGATAGCATTGCCCGTACAAGCATATATATCAGCATTGGTTGGATCGCTGACCACACTGTACATATTGGCGGGTGGCTGATTAGGCAACCTGGTAAAACTTACCTGTGCCATTGATGATAATGAGATGCAGCACCAGGCTGCAAATAAAAAGGGTTTCATAAAATGGATTTATTGGCGATTTTATTTTTTCTTCAGTTCTTCGATGGCTTTTATCATTAATTTATTTTGTTCTTTTAATACATCAATCTCTTTTTGTTGCTGCACTATCATTACCTGTTGCTCCTGTACCGACTTTACCAGTGGCACTACAAACTGGCTGTAAGAAATGGAATAGTTGCTGATATTATTCTGAGGAACATTTACTCCGTCAAAAGTGTAGCCAAGTTCCTTTGTGATCCTTTCCACATCCTGTGCTACAAAGCCTGTATGGGTAATTGAACTTGCGTCTGCTGTATTCCCGGCATTTTCCAGGTATCTTTTCTGGGCACTGTCTGACATATTTTGTATCAGGTGCCTGTTGAGTTTATCAATATTCAATGTATACGTAACCGGTTTTAGCCGGGTGATGAAATCAAGGCCCGGGACATTTTCTTTA
>JANYIM010000119.1 GCA_025362055.1 Bacteroidota bacterium | reverse complement strand
AGTTAGTAACGGTAATGATTACCTGCTTTTTAGCTGCTTTTGCAAAAGCCATCAATAAGCCGGTCAAAAATTGTGAACTTAAAGAACCATCAATGCTGATGTCTTTGGGTTGCAGCGGCCCTTTAATCCTTATAGGAAGTTTCCCGTTATTGGAATGAATGGAAACTTCCAGTTGCGGAAAGACCTCATCAAAAAAATCCATGGGGCGGTTCAATAAACTGCCTTCGCCATTGATGATGATCTCTTCCGGGGATAGGGCGGCAATGGGTGCAAACATTCTTAAACCCAAACCGCTTTCTCCGGCCTGAAGGCCAGAGCTATTCAGAAGGCCATTACTATTAACGATGAGTTTATCTTCTTCTCTTTCTATGCTTGCCCCTAATTTTTCTATAATGGCTATTGCCGCCAGGTCATCATTACTTTTGCCGGGATTGTTAATGACCGTTTCCCCGGTTTGCAATAAAGCAAGCGCACAGGCACGTTGCATGGCACTCTTGCTCGCAGGTGCAAGTATGGTTCCTCCAATGGCGCCTGGCCCGATGCTGACTTTCACTACAATATCTCTTTTAAATGATGGTGCAATTCGTTCAATGCGATTGGATATATCGCTGCATTGCCGATCTTATTAAGCAAAATAAAATTCATTTTATCTGCCAACCTCTTTTTATCCATTTTCAGGATCTCAAATACCTTTTCATGATCGGCCTCGATATCTACAGGCAAATGATATTTCGATAGTAACAATACTACTCTTTTAGCATCTTCAAAATGCAAACCACTGAGTTGTTCCGATAAATTACAGGCCGCCGCCATGCCAATACTCACTGCATGCCCATGCGGCAAGCGGCAGAGATTTTCAATAGCATGGCCAATGGTATGCCCGAAATTCAATAATTTCCTATCCCCTTCCTCAAATTCATCCTGCATCACAATGGCAGATTTTATGGCTACATTTTTTTCTATCAGGTCTGCTATCAATGTTTCATCTGTCCTAAAATCATGCAGGGAATAGCGTTCCAGTACGGAGAACAGCAAGGCATCTTTTATACATGCATGCTTTATTATTTCAGCGAAACCATTTACCCATTCATCAACAGGCAGGGTTTGCAAAAAAGAATAATCGTAAAAAATGAAGTTGGGCTGACGGATAGTGCCTACCATGTTCTTATATACGCCCACATCAATGCCATTCTTTCCACCAATGGCTGCATCCACCATTGCCAGGATGGAAGCAGGAACCAGCCCAAATGCTATCCCACGCATGTAAACGGCAGCAACATATCCCGTGATATCCGTTATCACACCACCTCCCACGCCAACCAAAAAAGTATTTTTATCTGCTTCCAGTTTTATTAATTCACCGATGATATGATCAACCGTTTGCTGGTTCTTATATTGTTCGCCTGCTGAAATTTGTATCACCCGGTATCCTGAAAATTTTTTAGTATGAAGGCCAAATACATTTTCATCCGTAAGGATCACTACATTTTTTGTAGGTACGATTTGTTCCAAATAAGAAAATTCAGCATCAAAATAATAAGCGCACTGCCACTTACCCAAAGGTGAGGGTTGCGAAGAACCTGCTACTTCAAAAAAATTTTTTACACGCATGGGTCAAACTCTTATAATATTAACATACTTCAATTAATAATCCTTTTCAGGTTCTCCCCGGGAAGTTAGAGGGAGCTATTCATCACCTTATTCTGGTGACCGATACTTTCCAAATGCACCGCATCAAAATATTTGGTGATGAATTCTTTGCTCAATCCCAGCGCCGCTCCTTTTAGGAAAGCCCTTTCTAAAATATCATTCCAGCGATTGGTTTGTAATATCGTGATATTGTTCTCCTTTTTATAAGAGCCGATCTTATCCGCAATTTTCATCCGCTGCCCCAATAAACTAAGCAGTTCATCATCTAACTGGTTGATCTGTTCCCGCAATGTTGCAAGGGCTGTGATAAATTCCTTTTGATCCGTATTTTCAAAACGCCATGTGAGTGCATCCAGTATTTCGGCTAAGCGTTCAGGTGTGATCTGCTGTTTTGCATCACTCCAGGCATTATCCGGATCAATATGACTTTCCAGCATCAATCCGCCAAAATCAAGATCAATGCTCTTTTGTGCTATGGATTGTAATAAGGTACGGTTGCCGCAAATATGCGAAGGATCACAGATCAGCAACATTCCGGGGAACCTTCTTTTCATTTCTATCGGCAAGTGCCACATCGGTGCATTGCGGAATTCCGTATTGCCATAAGAGGAGAATCCACGATGTATCATACCCACTTGTTTTACTCCTACTTTTTGAAGGCGTTCAATGCCGCCGGTCCAAAGGTCAAGATCGGGATGTACGGGATTCTTTATCAGTACCGGGATATCAACCCCACGCAATGCTTCTGCAACTTCCTGCACACTAAAAGGGTTTACGGTTGTTCTTGCACCGATCCATAAAACATCTACGTCGAACTGCAAAGCATCCTGCACATGTTTGGCAGTTGCCACTTCAACAGTTGTAGGCAGCCCTGTTATTTTCTTCGCCTGCAGTAACCAGGGTAATCCTTTTGTGCCAATGCCTTCAAACAAACCGGGCTTTGTGCGTGGTTTCCAGATGCCTGCACGCAGGATATCCACCTTACCCGTTTTAGCCAGTCGTGTAGCGGTTTCCAGCACCTGCTCTTCTGTTTCCGCACTGCAGGGGCCACTGATGATCAGTGGACGTTTGTTCCATTTTTCCTGCATCGCATCTTTCATTGATCGTGCTCCTGTTTGCATTGTAAAATTAGTTTTATGTTAGCAGTTTTTATACGCTATTCTTCGTTAATATCTTCAAGTCCCTTCTCCTAAAGGATAGGGGTTGGGGTAAGGGTCCACGTATCAATATCCATCTCAAATTTTATCTCTCCCTTCCCATGCACTCCTACTTCCTTCCATCCCTGCATCCTGTAAAATTTTTCTGCACGGCTATTAGGTGCAGTGCCTAACCAAACTTTTTCTTTGGTTTGGCTAAAATACCAATCCAGCATCAAGCGATGCAATACTTTACCGATCCCCTTTGCTTCATGATCGGGATGCATGAATAATGCCCAGATGTTATTTTCTTTCAGATCAGCAATGGCAAAGCCAACAACGGCCCCATCTATTTCACATACCCATCCCTTGCCCCGGTTGGTGATGAAATCTTCCACATCACTATCGGGTACCAGTGCAGGATCCGACAGCACATTTTCTTTTACCGAATGCCGAACCACCTGCATTTGTTTGATATCAGTTATTTGTGTTTCTCTGAAGACCATAATTATTTATTTTAAAATTCTTTTTATCTTATTTGCATTCCCGATCAGTTCAGCCAGGTATTCATAATTCTCTTTTTCCAAACAACTTTTAAATTTCCTTAACTGCGAAATGTGTTCATTCAATACATCCAGTACGTTTTCCTTGTTCTGCATAAAGATCGGTACCCACATATCCGGGTTGCTTTTTGCCAAACGTACCGTGCTTTCAAAACCGCCGCTGGCCAGTTCAAAAATGGCATCTTCTTCTTTTTCTTTTTCCAATACAGTAAGCGATAAGGCATAAGATGCAACGTGTGATATATGGCTCACGTAAGCAGCGTGCACATCATGTGCAGCAGGATCCATGTACACCAGTCGCATCCCGATCGCAGTGTATAAACGTTCCACTAGGCTAAGTGCATCCGGATCCGATCTCTCCTTATCGCAGATCACTGCAACACGGTCTTTAAAAGCATCTTTTACTACAGCTTCGGGGCCGCTCTTTTCGGTACCCCACATAGGATGCGTAGCTACAAATCTATTTCGTTTACTATTGCCCGTTATGGAGTTACAGATCATTTTTTTTGTTGAACCAACGTCCATCACTACCTGCCCGTCAATTTTATTCATCAACCCCGGAAGTAAATGTAAAGTAGCGTCAACGGGTATGGCAATGATGATCAGTTCACTTTGGCGTATCGCTTCATCCAATAACATAGCCTCATCGATCCAGCCCAATTGCATGGCCGTTTGAAGATTTTGCATGTTATTATCCACGCCAATCACCTTTTGGGCAAAGCCGGTTTCCTTTAAACGTGATGCCATTGAACAACCGATAAGCCCCGTTCCGATAATTGCTACTGTCATAAAATACAAATAAAAAAACCGGCCAATGAGCCGGGAGCGTTTATGTTAATGTGTTTGGTAGTTACTTGTTTAACAAAAATATTCCGGCCACTATTTAAAATAGTAGTAATAATAAAGCCAGCTATATTTATTGTTGTTCGTCATATCCAAAACAAAAATAGGGAACTGTGTTCAATTTACACAAAAAAATTGCCCCTCTTAAGAATAAGAGGGGCTTCAACGATTGCTTGCCATATGAAAAATCTTACTGTAAACCGGGCTTAGCAACAAGCAATGGAATGAACCGGCTTACAAATTATTTGGCTTTTTTAGTAGTATCAGTTGCTGCAGGCTTAGTTGTGTCTTTTACAACTGGCGCTGTGGCAGTGTCTTTCTTAACTGTAGCTGTAGAATCAGTTTTAGTTTCTTCGGCCTTTTTGTCGCCGCTGTTGCATGCTGTAAAAGATACAGACACGATTGCAAGTGCTAAGATTACTTTTTTCATTTTGTTTTGTTTAATTTTTAAAATTATAATTTGATATTTATACCTGATTTGGTAAAAGGTAACCCGGTCAGGTAAAATTATTTTTTATGTTGCCTTGGGTTACCAATCCATAATAAACGTATTAATAAAAACAGGGTGAGCAATTTAGAACAAGAAAAGCTGGTACTGGAAGGGCTGGCGCGGAATGACAGGCAGTCGATAGAGGCCATTTACCGCGATAATTACCCTATGATACAGGCATTTATCCTCAATAACAGCGGAAATGCCGATGAAGCAAAGGATATCTTCCAGGAGGCCATGATCGTGTTGTTTGAAAAGGCCAGTTCGGGTGTTTTTGAACTCAATTGCCAGCTTAAGACCTATATCTACTCTGTTTGCAGGCGACTTTGGCTCAAACGCCTTCAGCAATTACAACGATACAGTGGGCAGTCTGACAATATGGATGAGACCGTGCCGGTGGAAGAAGAGATAGAAGCGCATGAAAAACGAAATACCGATTTTATAATTATGGAAAATGCCATGAGTAAGATCGGTGAACCCTGCAAAAGCTTATTAGATGCATATTACATGCAAAAGAAGAATATGCAGGACATCGCAAAAAATTTTGGGTATACCAATGCAGACAATGCAAAGACACAGAAATACAAATGCCTGATGAGGCTGAAGAAATTATTTTTCGCACAAGTTAAAAACGGACAATAACATGGATGATATTTTACTTTTACAGGCAGTAGAAAGATATATGAAGGGAGAAATGTCTGCCCAGGAAAAGGCCTTTTTTGAGGAATTGCGTAAAAGCAACCCCGAGATTGACCAGGCTGCGGTAGAGCATACCTTTTTATTGAACCAGTTAGACAAGCATGCCGAGACAAAAGCTTACAAACATTCCTTATACGAAGTAGCGGCTAAATTAACAGCCGAAGGTGTAATGAGCGAATCTCCATTAAAGGGAAAGGCTAAAGTTGTTTCTTTCTGGAAAAAATACAAACGCAATATCGCCGTGGCAGCATGTATCGCCGGGCTGATGTCGATCACCACTGCAGGATTGATTATTGCGTATACCCAAAAGGTAAATCAATCGAATAAGGAAGACCTGATCGGTAAAATTCAAAATACAAACAGGGAACTGGATAAATTGAATAATAAATTACAATCGGGCCCTGCAACAAATCCGGTGCTTCCCCAAAATCCCGATTATCGTGCTACCGGTTTTTTAATTGATGGCAAAGGATACCTTGTTACCAATGCGCACGTAGTGAACCGGCTTAAATCAGTTTATGTTGAAAATGCAAGAGGTGAATATTTTAAAGCCGTTTCGGTTTTTGCAGATAATAATTCCGACCTGGCCATTTTAAAAATAACAGACACTGCTTTTAAAACCGTTCTGAATCTTCCTTACAGCATCAGGAAAAATAATCTTGATCTTGCTGAACAAATATTCACACTTGGTTTTCCAAGAAATGAGATCGTTTATGGCGAAGGTTATTTAAGCGCCAAATCCGGTAATGATGGGGATTCTACGGCTTACCAGTTAACGGTATCTGTGAATCCCGGCAACAGCGGCGGCCCTGTATTGAATAAGAACGGTGAAGTGATCGGCATTATCACCAGTAAAGAAAAAAATGCCGATGGTGTTGTGTATGCGGCTAAATCCATGAATATCTTTAAACTGCTGGATGCCATTAAAAAAATGGATGATACGCAAACCATTAAGCTTCCCAATAATTCAGGATTGAAAGGCCTCGACAGGCCTCAGCAGGTTAAAAAGATGGAAGATTTTGTATTTATGGTTGTGGGTAATTAATTGACGCCCGATACAATCAGATCTTCGAATAACTCCCTTTAGGGATGGTGTCATTTCCATAACGATACCGGGTATTCGCCCGTTGCTACCAATGCATCCACACTCGCTTTCACTCCCGGTGCATCTTCTTTATAAGTTACCCCAAACCATTGCGCCGATGTAGGAATTACTTTAATGCTTCCGCCCAGTTCATGCATGAATTCCTCGGCAATGATGGGAATAAAAAATTCCGCTTTGATATTATGGCGATTATTTTGGACGAATTCGTAAAATAGTTTTTGGGTATAGGAAAATATGGCGGGGTGAAAGCACCAGAAGTTCAT
>JANYIM010000066.1 GCA_025362055.1 Bacteroidota bacterium | reverse complement strand
TGCGGCGTAGGTATCAAATGCGCTACCATCACCCCTGATGAAGCAAGGGTAACAGAATTCAAACTCAAACAAATGTGGAAGAGCCCCAACGGCACCATCCGTAATATTTTGGACGGAACCGTTTTTCGCGAGCCCATCGTGATGAGCAATGTGCCAAGACTGGTAACCAACTGGACCGCTCCCATCATCGTTGGCCGTCATGCTTTTGGCGATCAATACCGGGCAACCGATACCGTTATTAAGGGCAAGGGAAAATTAACGATGATCTTTACACCTGAAGGCGGTGGTGAGCCGCAGGTTTTCGAGGTTTTTAATTTCAAAGGTGATGGCGTGGCAATGAGCATGTACAATACAGATGAAAGCATTACAGGTTTTGCAAGAAGCTGTTTTAATATGGCGCTCAGTAAAAAATGGCCGTTGTATCTTTCCACAAAAAATACCATCCTTAAAAAATACGACGGGAGGTTCAAAGATATTTTCGAAGATATTTATCAAAAAGAATTCAAGGCAAAATTTGATACTGCCGGAATAACTTACGAGCACCGTTTGATCGATGATATGGTTGCCAGTGCCTTAAAATGGAATGGCAATTTTGTATGGGCCTGTAAAAATTACGATGGCGATGTGCAGAGTGATACGGTGGCGCAGGGTTTTGGTTCATTGGGTTTGATGACCTCTGTATTGGTTACACCTGATGGCAATACAATGGAAGCCGAAGCAGCGCATGGTACGGTAACCCGCCACTATCGCGACCACCAGGCCGGCAAGCCAACATCCACAAATCCGATTGCATCGATTTTTGCATGGACAAGAGGGCTTGCATTTCGCGGGAAATTAGACAGCAACCAACCACTCATTGATTTTTGTAATGCATTGGAAGCCGTTTGTATTGAAACCGTAGAAAGTGGGAAAATGACGAAAGACCTTGCTGTTTGTATCCATGGCAATAAGGTAACTCATGGCGAACATTATTTATATACAGAAGAATTCTTAGATGCCATTGATGAGAATTTGAAGAAGAAGATGGGGATGTAATTGCAATATTATACTGAGCTTGTTGAAGTATGATTTTGAAATAGAATTAATACCGGCTGCAGTATTTCATAGCATCATCGTTGCGTCGCAATCCTTTCAATAGTATACCATTGGGCAACTTACACGTTGCCCTTTTTTATTATCTTTCCAATACTTATGCCCCAATCTCTATCAAACGATCCCTTGCACGGTAAAACACTACAAGTAATTTTAGAAGAGCTCGTACAACAAATGGGCTGGGAGGGAATGTCCGATCATATCCGCATCAATTGCTTTATTGATAACCCAAGCATTAATTCCAGCCTGAAGTTTTTACGCAAAACCCCCTGGGCACGAAAGAAAGTGGAAGACCTTTATGTGAAGATGATCGATAGGGATGCAGCCAATTAAATTGGTTATATTGTGTAAACATAAAAAATGGAAACACAAAAAGATATACGCCTGGCAGTCCTCATCGATGCCGATAATGTGCCCTACTCCAATGTAAAGGGAGTGATGGAAGAGATCGCCAAATACGGCACCCCTACTTTTAAAAGAATTTATGGCGACTGGACAAAACCAACGATTAGCGGCTGGAAGAATGTGTTGTTGGAAAATGCCATCACACCGATACAGCAATACAGTTATACCACGGGTAAGAATTCCAGCGACTCTGCACTGATCATTGATGCGATGGACATTTTATATTCCGGTAAAGTGGATGGTTTTTGTATCGTTTCAAGCGATAGCGACTTTACCCGCCTGGCCACGCGTTTACGCGAAGCCGGTATGAAAGTATTCGGCATCGGGCAAAGGAAAACACCACACCCTTTTATTGTTGCCTGTGATAAGTTCATTTACATGGAGATCATTGCCGTACCGGAAGCCGCCGAGGTGGATAGTGTTAAAACAAAAGCCCAGAAACCCGTTCCCAAGGCTTCTGTGGACAAATTAAACAAGGAAACGCTTAAATTAATAGCTGCTACCATTGACGACCTTGCAGACGAGAATGGCTGGGCATTTTTGGGTGATGTTGGAAACCTGCTCCTCAAAAAACAACCCAATTTTGATCCAAGGAATTACGGGTTTTTGAAATTAACCCCTTTAATAAAATCATTGAGCCAGTTTGAGATCGATAAACGGGAAACAGACAAAGCTGGTATAAAGCTGGTGTACATACGCAACAAGGGGTAATAGATTAACCAGGACAGGTAAAAGGTACTCTGTAGGTAGAAGGAAACACGGGTGAACCATGGAGGAACTAAGAAGGAGCCAAAAAGGAGCTATTAAGGAGCATCCCTATAAAGTCCCTATAACATCCCTATAAGGTCCCTATAACAGCCCTATAACTAATGAGTTTGAATTCAGCTTATCCAGACTAAAGTTTATCGACCCTTTTAGTTCCACCATACAACTCATATTCCAATAAACGACAATCGATCTTACTCGTATAAAACTCAATTCGCCGGCTGGGCTTTAATCCTATCTTCTTTGCCAGTTCTAAATTTCCTGTAAAAATATATCCGGTATAACCTTTACATCTCTTCTTCATAAAATCACCGATACGGGCATACGTGATCTCCAATTCTGTTGCTTCACCTAAACGATCACCATACTCAGGATTAAAATAAATTACACCGCCGGCTTCTTCAGGGATCATTGTTTCTTCAAAATCGCAGACCGCAAATTCAATGAGTTCTTCCACGCCCGCAATACCAGCATTCACTTTCGAAATATTAATGGCATCTTCACTGATATCCGTTGCAATGACTTTTAATTCCGGTAATTCTTTTACCTGTTGCTCCAATTCTTTTATCCCTGCTTCATATATTTTTTCATCATACCCCACCACGTGCATGAAAGCATAATTAAAACGCAGCAAACCCGGTTTACGGTTGGTAGCCAGCAACACAGCTTCAATGGCAACAGTGCCGGAACCACACATGGGGTTAATAAAAGGGGAAAGCTTGTCCCACTTCGTTGCCAGCAAACTAGCTGCTGCAAGGGATTCCAGCATGGGCGCCTTGCCCGGTATCTTCCGGTAACCATGTTTGGATAATGTTTCGCCGGAAGTATCAATAAAAATCTCTGCGAGTGATTCTTTCCAGTATAAATGAATAACGGTCTTATCCGTCTCCGGTCCCGAGTTGGGACGCTCGCCGGTTTTATTACGGAACCGGTCTACGATCGCATCTTTCACTTTTACATTTGCAAACAATTCATTGTTGATGGTGGGATTATCTACATTACTGCTGATGGAAAAATATCCGTCCAGGGCCAACACAGTTTCCCAGGGAAATTCAATTAAATTTTTATAGAGGTCAGCTGCATTGTGGGCAGTGAATTCTTTTAATGAATACAGTACCTGGCTGGCACAACGAAGGTTTAAATTCAACCGGATGCAATCAGTTAAACTTCCTTTTAATTCAACGCCTGTTTTAAATACTCTTTCGGGCTTAAAACCCAGCTCAAGAATTTCTTTTTCCAAAAAGGGGGATAAGCGATTGCTGCAGGTGATGATGATGCGACTGTTGGTATTAAAATCGGGCATCTGCAAACTTAATCAAAATAGAACACTGATGACACGGATGATACTGATCAAAACGGATCGAATCCGTTTAAACCGGCCATATCCGTGTCATCCGTGTTCTATCTCCAAACTCTGCTTTATATTTGTATCATGTTAAAAGTAAGCAACCGCGGCCTTCAGATGCCCGCATCACCCATAAGAAAATTAGTGCCTTATGCAGAGGCTGCTAAAAGAAAAGGCGTAAAAGTGTTTCATCTAAATATTGGCCAGCCCGATATTGAAACACCCAAACAATGCCTTGATGCAGTGCGTCACTCCGATTTTAAAGTGTTGGAATACAGTCACAGTGCGGGTAATGAAAGTTACCGCAGAAAATTAGTGCAGTATTATAAAAAAGTAGGTATTGACGTAACGCATGAGCAGATAATCATTACCACCGGCGGCAGTGAAGCCATCATTTTTGGCTTTATGGCATGCATGGATGCAGGAGATGAAGTGATCATCCCCGAACCTTTCTATGCCAATTACAATGGTTTTGCAGTGGAGGCCGGGGTTATCGTTAAACCCATCACCTCTTCCATTGAAACGGGCTTTGCCTTACCGCCCATTGAAGACTTTGAAAAAGCAATTACGCCCAAAACAAAAGCGATCGTAGTTTGTAATCCCAACAATCCTACCGGGTATTTGTACAGTGCTGTAGAAATGGAAGTATTGAAGCAGATCATTCTCAAACACAATTTATATTTATTTGCGGATGAGGCTTACCGTGAGTTTTGTTATGAAGGCACCCATACCAGTGCCATGCATTTAACAGGCGTAGAAGATAATGTGATACTAATGGACACTATCAGCAAAAGATACAGTGCCTGCGGCGGCCGCATTGGCGCATTTGTTACAAAAAACAAAGCCTTGCTGGATGCTACCATGAAATTTGCACAGGCCAGGTTAAGCCCACCATCCTTTGCACAGATATTGGGTGAAGCTGCAGTGGACCTGCCCGATGATTATTTCGATACCACTAAAGCAGAATACAAATTAAGGCGTGATACCATTGTAAAAAGATTGAACAATATCCCCGGTGTTTTTTGTCCAAACCCCGGAGGCGCTTTTTATGCGATGGCGAAATTACCCATTGATGATTCAGATAAATTTTGTCAGTGGTTGCTGGAATCATTTTCTTATAATGGCCAGACCGTAATGCTGGCGCCTGCTACAGGTTTTTACAGCACGCCGGGACTTGGTAAAAAAGAAGTCCGGCTTGCTTATGTCATCAACTGCAATGCCATCAATGCTGCAATGGATTGTTTGGAAAAAGCTTTGGAAGAATACCCTGGAAAAGTTGGTAGTTTGTAGTTGATTGTTGGTTGCAGAGCTTTTCACTTCAAGAGATTAGCCCAACTTATTGAAAGTTTAAATTTATTCAGCAACAAACTGTATAATAGCTGCATGCTATCAACTACCAACTTATTTTTTACTGATCTCCACTGTCCATTCATTCCCGCTGTACACATGATGTATTGTTGAAAAATTTTCCTGGTTCAATGCAAAAGATACCTGCATCAAGCTATTCAGATAAAGCAATGGCTTCCCTTTTGCCACGGCGCCAAACGTTGCACTGTAAGGCATATCGGCCTGGTACACTTTTGCTTTATTGTGAAAGATCGCTACATGTATCATGTCGCCAAATTTTGCATTGAACTCACGAAAAAGATCAGAAGAAATATTCGTCCAGATATTTCCATACTGTACATCAAGTATCGCGATGGTGCCTTTGATCTTTTTGGGGCCATCCATATCCGCCTCCTGGTATTTTATGTTCACCACTTCTTTGGGTAATTCCTTTCCTACCTGTTCAAAATTAATGGCACCAGCAGCCAATCTCGCAGCCGTATATGCGTAAACATCACGTCCGTGAAAAGTATAGGATGATTCAGAGCCCTTGCGCCTGTTCACCGTTTCATCGATCTCTCTTATCGCAGCAATGCCCAATGAGCGGGCAACAAGGGTAAGTGTGCCGTTATCCGGTGTAACTATGAATTGCCCTGTTTCAGTTTTCATTACCACAGATCTTCTGCTCGTTCCAACACCCGGATCAACCACAGAAACAAATACAGTGCCCGTGGGCCAGTATGGAACTGTTTGTTCCAGGCGATATGCCGCTTCCCAGATATTGTAAGCAGGGATATCGTGTGTAAGGTCAAATAATTTCAGATCGGGTGAAACGCCCATGGCAACACCTTTCATGGCAGATACGGCGCCATCCTTTAAACCAAAATCCGATTGAAATACCACTATCTTATTTTGTGAGAAAGAGAATTTGGCAAGGATCAAAACAGCCAGGACGCAGAGGAATTGTTTTGTATTTTTTTTCATACGCTTTGTTGCTAAGGTTTTAAAAAAATATCCCACAAAGCCTTTAAGTACACAAAGAAAAATCCAACTGATCTTACAACTTTGTGGCCTTTGTGCCTTTGTGGGATAAATAACCGTATTTAGTTACGCTCCTTAAAAATTAAAAGCAAATTTTGCAAATCCTCTCATCCCGTTAAAGCCCATCTGCACTGAATCCCATGGCCCACCTGATTCATTGTCGCCAAACCATCCTTTTGCCCGTGGGTTAACGCCAAGATCAGGATGTATGTTAAAGACATTATCAACACCAATGAATACGCTCACTTTTTTAGAGAATCTATAAGACCCAAATATGTCTGTCGTCATTTTTCCTTTGAAATTAAATACTTCGGGAACATATACATTAGGGTCAGCATCTGTTGGTACTTGCGGATTGATACCTGTTTGATTAGGATTATCTACAGTGACGTCACCGAAGCCCATCAGTTTTATCAGTCCATAATAAGTAAGATGTGCACCAACACCGAATTTCTTAATATCATATTCTCCACTCAGCGTGAATTTAAGATTGGGTGCAGATGCCAATACAAAGGCTTCTTCCCTATCGCTGAAAAAAGTCTTTTGATTTAATACTGTAGCATTTAACGCAGCAGGTACATGTACTGCATCGATCTTCATGTGCTGAAAATTTCCTGCTAACAATACTTTTAATCCCCTGTTGCCCCATTTCTTTGAATAATCAGCGACAATATCCAATCCGTAATTAGTAGTATTCACAGCATTGGCAAAAAACTGAACGGTTTGAACATCGGCAGGGATCTGCGAAGTAAATGAGGCGGGCAATGTAGGATCACCCTTATCAAATAAACCTGATAAAACCACCCTGTCTTTTATTTTTACCATGTAACCATCTGCAGTTAATGTAAGTTCTTTTGTTGGCTTGTAACTGAAACCTATACTGGCGTTAACAGAAGTTTCTTGCTTAAGGTTAGGGATACCCGCAGCTCTTGTAATGGCATCTGTATTACTTGCGATACGGGCCTGTATCAACTGGCCGCCGCTGAATGAAGTAAGCGTATTACTGAAATGGATCTGCTGCAATGATGGCGCCCTGAAACCTGTACTTACTG
The DNA here is from genome assembly GCA_025362055.1 of Bacteroidota bacterium. Taxonomy (GTDB): domain Bacteria; phylum Bacteroidota; class Bacteroidia; order Chitinophagales; family Chitinophagaceae; genus Ferruginibacter. The sequence goes on along the minus strand of JANYIM010000066.1, from coordinate 7,717 downwards.
AGCCCCTGATATTAAAATCGGGAGCGATCTTATAACGTGAAGCCAGTTTGAAAGTGAGCACAGAACCAAAGTCTGAGTAATTCTCAAAACGGGCAGCTCCATCCACCAACCATTCTTTTGTTGCATTCAATTCAGCATCAGCATACAATGCCGTATTGGAGCGGCTTGATTTTGTTACGTCAGAAGGGCTAAAGCCTGGAAAGCCCTGCGAGCCTGATGCAGGCGTTCTGAAATCAGCCGTGTTGGGATAAAATATATCACTGGTATGATAGCTTTTATAAGAAGCTTCTTCTCCTGCAAAAATAGTATAGTATTCATACCTGAATTCAGCACCCAATCCTAAGTTAAGTCCCTGTGCTACTGTTTTAAATGATTTGCTCAGATCAAGATTGATGGTATTCTGTAAAAAATTAACTCCTCCATCATTAAAATGTGTTTGCCGCATTGTTGAAGGCGTTATGATCTGGGAAGCATTGAAAGTCCTGTCGCCAAAATACTGGAAATCATTTCTACCAACGGTATTGCTAAAATCCCAATTCCAATTATGGCACATACCTTTAATTCCTGCAGCTATTGATTCATCTGCAATATGCGTTTGGATATGCGGGTTATAATATATTTCCCCGTCATTGGATACATGCATGATATTGGGGTCAAACATAAGACCGCCATTTACATCAACAGGGAAACGTTGGGGCCTTCCACTCCAGTTCCGGGTATAAGCAAAGGCATCCGAGCTCTTATAATTATATCCGCCAAAAGAATAAAAGGTTGCTTTCTTACTGGCACATACGGGTACCTCTAAATTATACATGGCCCCGTAAGTATCAACAGAACCATCGCCAAATGCCCTGCGGCCCGAGTTGATGTAAGGCAACGCATTTTTATTAGATTGCCAATTGGTAGTATCCGCCTGGCGAAAAGTTTTTCCCTGTGTTAAATAATCTAGGGATATATTCAGGAAACCGCCTTTCTCTCCGATCTTCAATCCGGTATTGGCCGAGAAGGAAAAAGTACTGCCGTCGATCTTACTGCCGGAATAATATTGATTCCCGGCATTAAAATTAGCGGCATTGAATTTATGATCATAGTAACCGGAATAACCGGTATTGATACTCCAGTGATTGATATCTTTTTTTAGAATGATGTTCATTACACCAGCCATCGCATCAGAACCATATTGAGCAGAAGCGCCATCACGTAAAATTTCTATCCTGTCAACAGCAGCTTCAGGAAACGCATTCAGGTCAACGCCCGAACTGCCCCTGCCCCTTGTTCCGAATAAAGTTACAAATGCGGTCTGGTGGCGCCTTTTACCATTGATCAACACCAATGTCTGATCTGGCCCCAGCCCACGCAATGTTCCCTGGTCAACGTGATCTGCACCATCTGCACCACTTTGTTTATTATAATTGAAGGAAGGCGCCGCCATATTTAAAACAGAAGTAAGATCCATTTTGGCAGTAGGTAACCCTGCCTGGTTTATTTTAATAACGTCAACGGGTACTGCCGTTTCGGTCTTGGCCCTTGGCGCACCACGCGTACCAACTACTACTACATCACCGATTTCAACAGTAGCGGGCTCCATGGCAATGGTAAGTTCTGTTTGGCTGCCCAATTTAACCTGTTGAAATTTATAACCAATGCTGCTGATCTCCACTACATCATTTACAGCAGCCTGTATTTTAGTGTTACCGTCGGCATTGGTGATGCCCCCTTTATTAGTAGACACTAATTTCACGGATGCATTCGATACCGGGTTCCCCGTTTTGGAATCAACTATTTTAATGGTATAGGTCTTTTGTGCAAAAAGCAGGCTGGAACTTAGGATAAGCCCCAGGAATAAGCATAGTTTTCTCATTATAAAATCGTTTGGTTACGCAAAGTTGAGGATAAAATAGCAAAAACAATAACTATTGTTTCAAAATAACAACTGACTTGCAAAACAACCTGGTATTATTTATTCATATTATGATGCAGCTGGTGACCATGGTCATTGCATCGGCATTTGTATTCGGCGGGACCATTTTATTATTAAAGATCACGGACCTTATCAGCCCTTTAAGGGTAAATGAAGAAGAAGAAAAAGAAGGCCTGGATATGAGCCAGCACGGAGAAAAATTATAAAAATAAAGTGCACGTGCTTCACGTACACTTTATTTTATTTATGATTACCTGGCCCCCGGAGGGCAATTCTTTTTAAGGTAAGAAGAATAAAGCGCTGATAAATGTTCTCTTGTACCGGCACCTTCCGAAATATTATGTGTACGGTTGGGATATGCCATGAACTGGAATTGCTTCCCTGCCTTTATCAATGCATTCAGCAATACTTCTGCATTATCATAATGTACATTGTCATCTCCCGTGCCATGTATGTATAATAAATTCCCTTTCAGGTTTTTAGCATACGTAATGGGTGAACCGTTTACAAAATCCTGTTTATTCTCCTGCGGCAATCCCATGTAACGCTCCTGGTAAATATTATCATAGAATAGCTGGTTACCAACGGCTGCAATGGCGATACCGGTCTTAAAGATATCCGGGTACTGGAACATCAGGTTCAGTGTAGAAGAGCCGCCACCACTCCATCCCCAGACAGCAATACGGTCTTTGTCGAAATAAGTATGTGTTTCCATCAGTTTCTTAAAGCCCATTGCCATATCGCGTATGTTGATGGTGCCGATCTTGCGGTAAATGGATTTGCGCCATGCAGCACCCTTCAACATGGGCGTACCGCGGTTATCAATGGCCACCTGCACATAACCATCTTCACCCATATCACCGTCATATAAAAAATTACTGTGATTACCATAGCTATCACTAACGGTAGCGGCTGCCGGCTCTCCGTATACATAAAAGACAATTGGGTATTTTTTTGCCGGGTCAAAGTTCTTTGGCTTGTTGATCCATGCATCCAATGTAACACTGTCGGCAGTAACAATTTGTAGGTATTCAACACCGCTGGTATTATCCGATTTAATGGTAGCAGCAATACTTTTTGCAGCATCGATGGGTTTGTTATCAGGTAATGTGAGCCATTCCCTTACCGGTATTGTATTATAATTTGAAAAAGAATGTGTTGCATATTTTCCGTTGGGTGAGATATTATAATCGTGCGTTCCTTTGAGGTCAGGAGCACTTACCAGTTCAGGGTCTGTTGTTGTTTTCTGTGGAATTTTTTTCGCGCGGTGCAGTGGCGATATCGGGTTTTCCAGTCTGATCCTGTACAAATACAATTGTGTTGGATTATTGGGCGAGGCTGTAAAATAAATATAGTTATTGGCCTGGTCGATGCATTTGATAACATCAATATCATAATTACCTTTTGTTATCAATGTTTCTGTCTTGCCATCGCGGCTTATTTTATAAATATGGCGCCAGCCGTCCTTTTCGCTGATCCATAGAAAATCCTGGCCGTTATTGATCCAGTCGAAACCACCGGGCTCACCAAAAATATCGGCAGAGTTAAGGTCAACCCAGGCATTGTCATGCTCCGACCAGAAACTGCGTGCAGTCCCGTCCGTTACATTACAGTAAATGAGCTTACTTTCCTGTTGCTTACGATCGAGCTGTTGCACGATCAATTCATTAGGCCCCGACCACTCCATGCGGGGTATATAATGTTGTTGTGGATCACCGTCAATGTTCATCCAGCGAACTGCACCATTGCCCAGGTCAATAACACCAATGCGCACAGGCGAAGGCGCTTCTCCTACTTTAGGATATTCTACCGGGATCACCTGTGAGTAAATGCTATCTGTTGTATTCAGCATATAATAGTCGCGTATCTTGGTAGCATCCACCTGCCAAAAAGCGATCTTGCTACCGTCGGGGCTCCACCTGAAACCATCCCTGCAACCAAATTCTTCTTCATATACCCAGTCAAATGTTCCGTTAATGAATTTTCGTGTACCATCACTCGTTAGTTTGGTGACCTGGTTGGTGGCAATATCTTCCGAGAATAAATTATGTTCACTTACATAGGCACATTTTTTCCCATCCGGGGAAAGTTTTGCAAACATCAGCGACTGTGAGGGAAGGCTCTTCCCCATCTGCGTTAGGTTACCGGTAGCAATATCCAGCAACCAGTAATCACCCTTCGTTCTTAATCGCCATACTTTCACCGTATTGGTAAAAATGAGCAGTTTGGTATAATCGCTGTTGAAGCTGTAAGACTGTGGCACCAAGGCTTTCGAACTACCCGCAGGTTTCAGCTGGTCTTTTTTTACCAGTACGGTCTCTTCATTTGTTTTAGGATCAACTTTAATGATGCCGCCATCTTTTGGCTTCGTATAAGCATTACCATCTGCCATCCATTTAATGTCTCTTTGAGCAAAAGCAAACTGAACGATGCATACAACAAGGAGGAGGAACTGAGCTATTCTGAATTTCATATTGAAGTTTTTAGAAAAATAAAAATAAGGAAATATACTGGCCCGCAATCACCGTTGGTATAAAAGGATTTATTTTTGAAGCATGGAAAAAGAAAAGCTAAGGCTGGATAAATACCTTTGGGCCATACGCTTGTTCAAAACCCGCAGCCAGGCTGCCATTGCCTGCGATAAAGGAAAAGTAAAGCAAGGAGGAGATAATGCAAAAGCAGCTAAGACAGTGAATGTGGGTGATGAATATGAAGTGAAGACCGAAATCAAACGCTGGGTTATAAAAGTAACTGCATTACTGAACCATCGTGTACAGTACAGTGAAGCCCTCCATCATTACATTGATATTACCCCCGTAGCAGAATTAGACCGCATTCAATTCCAGGCAGCTACCTTCCATACAGGCAAACGCATGAGTAAGCAAGGGAGGCCAACGAAAAAAGACAAACGGGATATTGATGGGTTTACAGGTGATCTATAATGCCAGTGGGAAGAAATGAACAGAATGCCCCACTAGCCGTATTACGATATTCGTTTACTTTGTAAAATGAAAATTGATATCATCTCCGTTGTCCCCGACCTGCTTGACAGCCCTTTTGCACATTCTATTTTAAAAAGAGCAAGGGATAAAGGTTTGCTGGAAGTGAACGTCATCAATCTAAGAGACTACACTACTTATGCAAGGGCGCAGGTAGATGACTATGCTTTTGGTGGCGGTGCCGGAATGGTAATGATGATAGAACCACTGGTGAATGCCATTGAATCCCTGCAAAAAAAAACAGTGTATGACGAAGTAATCTTTTTAACCCCCGATGGTGAGACCTTCGATCAAAAAATGGCCAATAACCTTTCCTTAAAAAATAATTTGTTGATGATCTGCGGCCACTATAAAGGAATTGATCAAAGAGTGAGGGATCATTTTATCACAAAAGAAATTTCGATCGGTGATTATGTTTTAAGTGGAGGAGAATTAGGCGCTGCAATACTGGTTGATGCAATAGGAAGACTGCTACCCGGTGTGTTGAATGACGAGACCTCTGCACTCACAGACTCTTTCCAGGATAATTTACTGGCGCCCCCTGTTTATACAAGGCCTGAAGAATTTCGTGGATGGAAAGTACCCGATGTTCTATTAAGCGGCAACCACAAGCTTATCGAAGAATGGCGGCACGAGCAGTCACTTAAACGAACAGAAGAAAAGCGTCCTGATCTTTTGCAGGATAATAAATAATTACAATTAACAACTGCAGGGCCTTTTGCACATTGGCATATTTGCCTATTTGCTCATTCATTCCTTCTTCAATCCTATCACCGGCAATGCCTTATCCCTTATAAGCTGATTAAACTTCACAAGATCTTCTTCTGTTATCTTTTTCAGTTTATTCAATTGCTGGTCGGCCTGTGCAGATAATTCAGCATAAGCATCTCTTACCTGTTTGGCCGGGGCTGCATTTCCGCTGGATGCAAAATCATATAAGCCCGAGATCTTATCGTCTAACCGTATGGGAAAGTTCAATACATCCTGGCCGCTTTTTGCTTTTGTCTGGTGCAGGGCCTCTTCTATCACAGTCATTTGCTTGTTGATCGTATCTGCCTGTTGTTTGATCTCTTTTGGACAATCCTTGCCCTGCTTATCCGTAAAATCATTCAACTGCTTCCGGATATCGCGGATATTTTTTATGGCTTTCTGCATCTCAGAGAATTTATCACGCAGTGTGATAAGAAAATCAAATTGCGATTCATAGTCTTGTTGCGTAAGGTTGTACACAGGGTTGCCTTTAATTACAAAATTCCCTTCCACGGAATCTTTATCTAACTTGATGCTATAAAAATACTGTCCGGGTGCGGCTTTTGGGCCAGGAACGGCTCCATGCCAAAGGATCAATCCGTCAATTTTTTCGGCGGGGGGATAATTCATGTTCCATACAAACTGGTTCATCCCTTTGCTCACATCTATCTTATCCTCTTTTTCTTTGGCAGTGGTTGAATAAGAACGAATGAGTTTTTTATGCTGATCCAGGATATCAATATTCACTTTGGCTGAATCCGTGATATTTTTTAAATAATAATTGATCACTGTTCCACTCGGTGGATTCATCCCGGCATTTTTTGGATTAGGATTTTGAGAACCGTCATAACGATAAGCATCATTCACTTTAAAAGCATACATATTTTTTTCAGTGATACCATCTTGCTTTTGTTGCAGTACACCCAGGTCATCGATTGACCAGAAGGCCCGGCCCTGTGTGGCAACAATAAGATCATTTTCTTTGATGGTAAGATCGGTAACCGGTACCACGGGTAAATTTTGTTGAAAGGATCTCCAGTTGGCACCATCATCATAACTGATATACATTCCATATTCCGTTCCGCAATACAATAAGCCCGGTCTTTTTTTATCGGCCCTTATACAACGGGCAAAATGATTGGAAGCAATGCCGTTGATGATCTTCGTCCATGTCTTACCGTAATCTTCTGTTTTAAAAATATAAGGGCTAAAATCATCGCTCTTATATTTTGTACCTACAAAATAAGCTTTGCCTTTTTGGAAAGGATCGGTTTCCACACAATTCCACATCATCCATTGGCCTGCAGCAGGAGGCGTTACATTTTCCCAATGCTGCCCGCCATCTTTGCTAACCTGTATCAAGCCATCATCACTGCCCGCCCATAACAGGTCTTTTTCCAAAGATGATTCTGCGGCAGTAAAAATGGTGCAGTACACTTCAACGCCGGTATTATCTTTTGTAATGGGGCCACCGCTTGAACGTTGTTTTACCTTGTCATTCGTTGTAAGATCCCCGCCCAATGCTGTCCAGGAAGCCCCTTCATTTTCTGTTGCAAATAAAACATTACCGGCTGCGTATAATTTTTTGGGATTATTGGGCGAAAAGAAAATGGGGAAGTTCCATTGAAAACGATATTTGGAACCATCGGCTCCTGCGCCTAAAGGATCATCGGGCCATACACTCACTGCCCTGTTCTCTCCTGTTTTATGATCATACCTTGAAATATAACCGCTGTAATTCCCCCCATAAACGATATCAGGATTCAACGGATCCGCCACTACATAACCGCTCTCTGCACCTGCTGTAGGTTGCCAGTCATCCTGCGTGATCTCATTACCATCGCTTCTTGATAATATCCTTAGTGTTGAGTTATCCTGTTGCGCACCCAATATCCTGTACGGGTAATGATTATCTGTACTTACCCGGTAAAATTGTGCCGTGGGTTGATTGTGATAAGTACTAAAATTATTTCCCCCATCAAAACTTACCTGTGCACCGCCATCATCCCCGATGATCATGCGGCTTCCGTCTTCAGGGTCTATCCAA
>JANYIM010000059.1 GCA_025362055.1 Bacteroidota bacterium | reverse complement strand
TCACAAGATGTACCCTGTTGACGCTGCTTTTATTATTGATGCGGTGTGGTAAATTAAAATTCATATACCAGCATTCGCCTTCTTTTAAATGCATTTGTTCCCCCTCTAAATAAAATTCCACATCAGCATGTGTAATGACCGGAACATGTATGCGTATCTCCCCCTTTTCATAATTCAGTTCAATATCACGATGCTCTTTGATAATACCGCCTGCATTGAGTTTCAGTAGCCGTACTGCCTGCAACGGGCATTTGAATGCAGCCAGCACTTCTTTTAAGTAGGGGCATTCATTTAAAAAGATGGTGTCTTTGTATTCACTGTCGGGGAGGGGGGATACGATGATGCTGTCTGCTTTGCCATCCACACTTCGTAAGGGGATGGCGCTCCAGTCGCCTTCATAATGTAATTTTTGGTAGTGAAGTTTCCAGGCCTCAGTATCTATCTGACGCAGATCTTCCTGCATTTTTTTTACATCAAAACCAAAAGGTAACCGCAGGTATTTTATCATTACAATAGTTTTAACCTGTTTTGTCCAACTTATTCAACAACGCTATTTCTAAAGGTCCGGTCTCATCAACATTTAACAAAGCGCTTGCGAGTATCTCCACATCTATATTGAAATAGCTGTCAACTTTATTGATAATATTTTTAGAGAAGTCACATAGACCAGGATCACTATTGACCCAGTGTTTCCTGCAAGCGGCAGGGCGTACCGCATAAATGCTGCAAAGATTATCTTTCAAAAAAATACATCGCGACAGATCAGAATAAGATCTCCTCCCGGTAGCCACTTGTTTTATTAAATATTCCCGGTCGATCTCAATATCATTTTCCCTGCAATAATTGACAATTAACGCAGCTTCATCTTCGGATATATCCAGTTCAATAAAGCAACAGGCTGTGCAACCAGACTTGCATTGAATTGCTTTTTTGTTTTCTGCAGGAGCTTTTTCAAAAAAACCGTCAATGGCTTTGTATACCTCTTTGGTTGTTTCAAGCCGGTTTGTTTGTCTTAGTGTTCTGAGCTGATTGGTATAGCCATCAATAAGTGTAAGGATCTGTTCAATGGTTTCCTTGTTTTCGGGTTGTTCCATTAACATACCCAGGTAATCCCTCAGTATAGAAGTTACCTTATATTTATTGTATCCGGTAGCAGGTTCAAAACTATACGGAAGATCAGCCATTGTAGGAGTTGTGCTGAAAGGATCAGGCAGTAAGTTTTATTGGGGCCGGATGATCAAAACAGATATTTCTTTTCAGGCCATGATCATCAAATGCAATTTCAATTTTACCAATACCCGAATTATTTTCCGTTGCATGGTTAACGATCACTTCGGCATTATTCTTATTCAAATGGATCGCTGGTTGCCTGGTATAATTCTTTGCATTGCCGCCGATGATGATATCCAGTGAGGTTGATTGTGCAGCCAATGACTGGTCGTCGAGTGAACTTTTATTCTTGTAACCCAACTGCGAAAGGCAAACTACGATATGGCAATTCTTTTCTTTCTTTAACCAGGAAGACAGCTCATTGATATTTTTTACAGTGGTCTCTGAGGTTATTGCACCGATCACGCCTATTTTGATATTGCCTTTGTAAATGATCCTGTAATTATTTGCAGATGTTGCAATGGCATTATTATGACTGAGCGATGCATCATATTTATAAGACACTGCATTATCTGATACATCATTTCCTGCATTCAGTAAAACCACGTTGCCATTATTGTTTTTAATATCGGCCATGTGTTTAAAGATGCGCTGGTGGTTGCTCTTATTGAAATCGCCGGTATGTAAGAGGATCAGCTTATTGTCATTCGCATTATATCCAGTGATAGGTGAACTCGCGCTGGCAAATGTTTTGAAAGGCTTTGCAGCAAGGGCAGCCGTAGTGGCCATACTGCCCAGGATCAAAAATTTTCTTCTTGAATTCATAGTTGGCTCGCTTTAATTTTTTTATAAAGCAGATACAAAGTACAAATTCCGGGTTAAATTACAAAAAAAACTGTCCAAGAATGTAGGCCGGATGTTGATTTAAGGGAGGTTACTTTCAAAATAAATATCTTTATGCAATAAAAGACGGCTTTATTTTAAAATGACAGAAAATATGCCCGGGATACAATCTACTGAGACCGACCTGGATACCTGTATCGCATTTTTGAATGAGATCGGGCTAACCGTAAAGGTTCAAAAAATTGACGATACATCCTTCCTGCCCGGGCTTTCCATAGAAAATGGCTGCATCATCATTGATAAGGGTTCACTTAAATACCCCGGGGATATACTACATGAAGCAGGCCATATTGCCGTTGTGCCTGCTGCCGAAAGAAGCATATTGGATACAGGTTCTATTGAAAAAAGAAAAGACCGTGAAGCGGAAGAGATGATGGCCATTGCCTGGTCTTATGCAGCCTGTGTTCACTTACACATTGATCCTTATTTTGTATTTCATAATGAGGGCTATCAAACTGGAGGTAATCATATTGCCGACCAGTTCAGGCAAAAAAGATATTTCGGTTTGCCGATGCTGCAATGGATCGGGCTTACTGCTGATGAAAAAAGGGCAAATGAACTTGGGATAGCTGCCTATCCCTCGATGATCAAATGGCTACGGGATTGATTTTTTTGATGAGGCATAAACGATTAATTTTACAATAAAGCAATATTAATAATGAACATAGGAATTCTGTACCCTCGTTCTAAGACCCACCCGGGCATCACATCCGATTTCCTGGACGGGATAAAAGCCTGTGTCAAACTGCAACAGGGAGATAATGAGTTCACCCTTTTTTCTGAAAGTGTTGGTATTGGAGGAACGGAAAAAGAGGTATATGAAAAAGCCGAAAAACTCCTTATGATAGATGATGTAGACATACTGGTTGCCTATATCGACCTGCGGGTGATGGCTTTACTGGAACCACTTATTTATGCCTCTGCTAAGCCGGTGATCATTGTTAACCCGGGCGCAAACTACCCGTATAACTGGGTGCCCCAGCCCAATACCATGTTCCTTACCCTGCAGCATGCATTCTTATGTTCGGTTACGGGTACGCTTGCCCCTGCTACGGAACAGGGCAGGGCAGCAATGGCATCCACCTTCTACGATTGCGGGTACCTGCATACGGCTGCAATGGTAAAAAGTTTTGTGAATAATGGAGGGATGATCAGCTTTAACTATATCAATAATCAATTGTATAATGCTGATTTTCATACCAGGGAACTGTTTGATTTTTTAATTTCAGATCAGTCCACCCATTCACTGCTTTGCGTATTTGATGAATTGCCCGCATCGCTTTTTTACGACCGTTTAAACGCATTTGAAGATGCCGCGAATTTGCACTTGTATGTTTCCCCGATGATGCTTCAGCAAAAGGCCCTTGAAAAACTACCTGGTGGATTTAAGTTTACCATTGATGGTTACCTGCCCTGGGATATTTCATCACCGGCAGAAGACAATTTATCTTTTATCAACGATTACAAGCAACATACAAAAAGAGACCCAGGTATTTTTTCTTTACTGGGGTGGGAGACAGGAATTGTATTGCAACAGGTTGCGCTTAACTGCAAAGAAAATTTCCGGGATGGTGCTAAAGTTGTTGAAACCCTTGCCAACACTGAAATATATGGGCCAAGAGGGGAATTGCGGCTTGACCCATCTACTCACTATTTTATCAGCCCGGCTGTTAGGTGTTCCATAAAAAATAATTCGGGAAAGATGGAAATGACCAATGCGGGCTTACTCCAGGAAGAATGGAAGGCATTTGCCCGAATGCCCATTGAAGGCGCTGGTTCGGGCTGGACGAATACCTACCTTTGTTATTGATCATGGAAGCCGTTAAAGTGATATTATTATGTGGTAGCCGTTTCGCAATACCTGCATTACGGGAAATGTATTTTTTTCAACAGCTTGCAGCCGTTGTCATTCCACGCCATTGTAAAGAGATGATTGAAGAAACCAGGGAGGCACTAACGGGTTCAGGCATACCGGTATTGCTGGTAGGGAAAGATGATCTTGCTGATCAGTTAAACGATGCGATAAAAAAATATTCGGTCAATATCGGTTTGATCGCAACCTTCTCTTATTTAATTCCGTCATCGGTCTATTCTCTTCCAGCAAAGGGTTTTTTTAACGTACACCCGGGACCGTTACCCGAATATCGCGGCCCTGACCCCATTTTCAGGCAGATGAAAAACGGGGAAAGCCTGGCAGGGGTTACCATTCATAAACTCACCGAGGAGATGGACACAGGCAGTATTGTGATGAAGGAAATGATCCGTATAGAGAAGGAGGATACTTATGGCCTTTTATCGGCCAAACTCGCACAAACCGCTGCGGGCATGATAAGGAGCCTTTTAAAACTGGCGGGGTTTGGCATGGCCATACCATCAAGGCCGCAGGATGAATCAAAAGCGGTGTATCATAAAAGGCAGGGGGCAAAGGATATCAGCATCGACTGGAATGCTATGGATGCGGATTCCGTGATCTCACTGATAAATGCCTGCAACCCCTGGAATAAAGGAGCAGTTACGAAAATTAATAATAAGATAATCAGGTTGGTTGAAGCCGTAAAATTGACGCATGCTGATACCGGAGATGCAGCAGCCGGTACCATAACGGGTTTTGCAGAAAATGGAATGGTCGTTTCAATGATACGGGGGGAGGCCATCCGGGTTAATATCGTATATACCGATGAAGGATTTTTTCCGGCCGGCCGTTTGGGAGGGTTTGGCTTAAGGGTTGGTAATCAATTTGAAATAATTGGGGAATAAAAATTTGTATTTTCTCTAAACTTGACTTATTTTTAACCTGACTTATTTTTAACCATTTACCCTTTGAAAAAAAGGGGTGTTAAACCCGGTAAATTATACCAAATGAAAGTTTTTTACTTAAAACTGCGACTTCTCTTCAATTGCATTTTCAATTTTCATTTATCTAAGTATGAACAATATAGTTTACAGCAATCATTTGCTGCGAACCGGTATGGTAATATCAATAAATTAAACCCTCTTTAAATATAACTATATGGCACAACCTTACGTTGGTGAGATCAGGATCTTTGGCGGAAATTTTGCTCCTGCAGGCTGGATGTTCTGTCAAGGCCAGGTACTTCCGATTTCCGAATATGACACGCTTTTCAATTTAATTGGTACTACTTATGGCGGCGATGGTCAAAGCACTTTTGCGCTTCCCAATCTTCAGAGTCGCTTTCCGATGCACCAGGGCAATAGTTTTGTGCTGGCACAAACTGGCGGGGTAGAATCGGTTACACTAACGGTAAACCAGATCCCCAACCACGCACATACTCCGAATGCCAATAATACCGGTGGAAGCGATACTCCGACAAATAATGTATGGGCCAAATCCACTAGTGGTAAGCCTTATGTAAATGTTGCGGGAGGAGTGCCTGTCGCATTCAACGCTGCTACGGTTCAAAACGCGGGTGGCAGCCAGCCGCATGATAATATGCATCCATATTCATGCGTTGCTTTTATTATTTCGTTATTTGGGATATTCCCATCGCAGAACTAGTTAGTGAAATGGTCTGATGCTCTGGCCTGACCATTTAAAACTAAATATGAATTACCGATCAATGGTCAGACGAGGGCGTCAGACCAATATAAAACCTTAAATAATTATAATCATGGCATCACCTTATTTATCAGAGATACGGATATTTTCTTTCGGTTTCCCTCCCAAGAGCTGGGCATTATGCAATGGGCAACTTTTGCCGATCAACCAAAACCAGGCTTTGTTTTCCTTGCTGGGCACCACCTACGGTGGTAATGGTCAGACAAATTTTGCTTTACCCAACCTGCAGGGCAAAATACCCATGCATACGGGCAATGGTCATACGCTTGGAGAAACAGCAGGTGAACAGTCGCACACATTGACAATGGGTGAAATGGCTGCACACAATCATAATGTACAGGCCAGTGGCAGTGCACCCAATATTCAAGGGCCAGGTGGTAACTATTTTGCGAGCAGTACTGGTTTCACGCCTTATGCGACGCCGGCGAATGAACTCATGGCGCCGACTGCCTGTACGGCAGTTGGTGGCAACCAGCCGCACGAAAACATGTCACCCTACCAGGTATTGAACTTTTGTATTGCTTTGCAGGGGATATTCCCTTCACGCAATTAATATTGAGAAACTGATTAATTTAAGCACTTAAAAAACTAACTATATGGCAGATCCATTTGTTGCAGAGATAAGAATCTTCCCTTTCAATTTTGCTCCCAGCGGCTGGGCTTTATGTGACGGGCAGTTGTTGCCCATCAGTCAGAACACGGCGCTGTTTTCCTTATTAGGCACAACGTATGGGGGCAATGGCCTAAATACTTTTGGCCTTCCTAACCTGCAAGGGATGTCACCCATGTTCTTTGGCCAGGGACCAGGTTTGTCATTGCGTGACGAAGGAGAACAGGGTGGAGAAGAAGCTGTCACGCTGCAGACAATTGAACTACCAAATCACGGCCATTCATTGATGGCCAAAGGATCGGGCGGACAGGCAGACCCGTTAGGAAGGTTATTCGGAACCTCGGGGACCCAATTGCCGCCGCCGAATTTTTATTCGAATGTGCCGGGAACTTTAACATCGATGCCAACGGCGCTGGCCATTGCAGGAAGCAGCCTGCCACACAATAACATGATGCCTTATTTAGTATTAACTTTTTGCATTGCCCTGCAAGGGATATACCCGCCAAGGACCTAGCGGGTTATGTGTGATTTTTATTAAATGAAAATATGCTTTATTTAAAATGAAAATGTTTTTTATTAATATATCAATTAGCTCCATATGAAACAATTCGACAACCTACCGTCGGTCAAATCAACATTATATAGGAAAATTCGCAACGCCATACTCCTTGTTTGTAGTATGGCTATGGCGCATACAGCCACAGCTCTTACGATTACACCTACAACCTTAACTGATCCAAACTATACCACGATCAATAATGCAACGGGTGCAATTACTGCAGGGGCGGGAGTTGGCCTGATATCGTTAAGATCGGCATTGCAGGCATGTGATCAAACTGCCGGGCCGCATATCATTAATCTAACGTTGGCGGGTACTTACCAGGTAACCGGGGGTCTCAATATCGGAACCTATATCATTTTTGGTAGCGTAAATAACCAGGACATTACCATCAACGGACTTACTCCGGCAACCAGCATTATTAATATGAGTGGTGTTGGCGCTTTCCAGGACCGTATATTCGCTATCAATGTTGCAACATTCGGAAGTACACTTAACGTTAAGTGTACGATCAATAATTGCCGGTTTACGAATGGCCATTTGCTTACAGATCCTTATGGAGGTGGTGCTATTGAATTCGCGTCAAGCGGCAACGGAAGTGCTTTAACACTTAGTGGTTGTGAATTTGTTGGTAATACGATTGATGCAACAGCAGGTACTACTGGTGGCGCAGTGAATTATTCAGGAAGTGGAACCCTTACAGTAACAAATTGCCTTTTCAATAATAACTCCAATGGTAATTCTGATGGAGGCGCCTTATATTATTTCTTCAACAACCTGGCTGCGAATAATACAGGCTTCATGAATGTCACTGGTTGCACGTTCACTAATAATTCCTGTCTGTTGTCAGGCGGTGGTAGTGGTGGTGCATTGGGTATCGCATTGCAGGGAAGTAATAATCCTGCTCAGAATTTTACTGGTAACATTACTAAGAATTTATTCACCGGGAATACGGCTCCTGGCACAGGCGCTGCAGGTATTGAAGCCTGGGGTGGTGCGGTTGATGTGAATAATGGAGATGTACGTTATATCGTTAATGTAAACTATAATCGTTTCTTAAATAATACTGCAGATGATCCTGCCAGCGGAGCTTTATCAAGAGTTGCAGCTTCAGGAAATGTGAATGCTGCGCGTAACTGGTTTGGATGTAATACCGATCCTTTAACGGCCGGCGCCTGCAACAGGGCAAACAACAGAACGGCTGGTGGATCTGGCGCACTTACCACAGCTCCATGGCTGCAGTTCAAACTGACGCCTGCCAATGACCCGATCTGTAACACAGCAGCAGGATTGGGAAATACCAATGTGATCACGGGAAGTTTCCTTTCTAACTCTGCCAGTGGCGCAGAGGTAGTAGCTAATCTTACCCAATTAATAGGATTAGGTGTTACATGGGGACCAACAGTATTGGGTTCTCTTAGTGGTCAACAACTAACGATACAGGCTAATGGAACCGCAACGGCTACTTTCACTTCGAATGGTACCGGCGGTGCTGCATCTGTAAATGCACAGGTAGACCAGGTGCCTGCTGCAGAAGTATCACCATCAAGGGCGAGCTTTACGGTAAATACCCTTCCGACTGTTACCAACCCAAGCAATACTACAAGTTGTGTCGGTGGTAGTCCTTCATTTACTTCAACCATAACAGGAACTCCGGCTCCAACCATCAAGTGGTATAAGAACGGTGTGCAGATAACAGTTGCGGCAACTGGTAACGGATCAACATATTCAGGCTTTACTACGAATACGCTTACCATTACTAATGCGCAGGCTGGAGATGCCGGTAATTATAATTGTGATGCATCCAACCAATGCGGATTGGCTACTTCAACTGCCGCTACATTAACCATGAATTTGGTGACCGGCGGCACAGTAGCAACGGATCAAACGATCTGTTCAGGCGGTGATCCTGCATTGTTTACAGAGACTGCACCATCAACAAATGCAAATGGTGGTGTATTGACTTACCAATGGCAAAGCAGTACAACCGATTGTGTAAGTGGATTTAGTAATATTGGTGGAGCAACAGCTACAACTTATGATCCACCATCAGGCCTTGCTGTGAAAACGTTCTATCGCAGGGTAACCACAAACACATTGAATGCTGTGGCTTGTACTGCAAACAGCAATTGCATAACAGTTACAATTAACCAGGTTACCGGTGGTGTTATTGCTGCTAATCAAACTTTCTGTACCAATGCAGACCCGGCGCTGATCACAGAAACTACTCCGTCTACAAATACAGCTGGTGGCGTATTGACCTATCAATGGCAAAGCGGCACTACAGATTGTGCAAGCGGATTTTCTAATATCGGAGGCGCCACTGGTACAACTTATGATCCTCCAGCGGGTTTAACCGTAACAACTTTTTACAGGCGAGTAACGACAAATACATTGAATGCTGTTCAATGTACCGCTAACAGCAATTGTGTAACCGTGACAATAAATAATGTCACAGGCGGAACTGTGGGATCAGACCAAACAGTTTGTTCTGGCGGCGATCCTGTAGCGTTTACACAAAGTGTGGCATCAACAGGAAGTGGAGCATTGACCTATCAATGGGAGAGCAGTACAACAAGTTGTGTTGCAGGCTTTGCCCCCATTGGCGGGGCAACGGGGATAACTTATGATCCTCCAGCAGGCTTAGCAGTAACTACCTTTTATCACAGGATAACAATCAGCACTTTGAATGCAGTGCCTTGTACAGCAACCAGCAATTGTATAACAGTAACGGTTAACCAGGTTACTGGAGGCACAGTTGGATCAGACCAAACGATCTGCTCAGGCGGCGATCCCGCAGCATTTACACAGAGTGTGGCTGCAACGTTTACCGGGGTGCCAGGTTACCAGTGGCAAAGCAGTACCACCAGTTGTGGTGCAGGCTTTAGCGATATAGGGGGAGCAACTGCATTAACCTATGACCCTCCGGCAGGTCAATTATTAACGACTTATTACCGCAGGGTAGCCACGAGTACGTTTAATGGAGTCCCTTGTACAGCAAATAGCAATTGTATCACCGTAACAGTTAATAGTGTCACTGGTGGTACTGTTGGATCAAATCAATCAATTTGTACACCTGCTGACCCTGCGGCATTCACTCAAAGTGTTGCATCAACAGGTAGCGGCGCTCTGACATACCAATGGCAAAGCAGTACTACAGATTGCGTAAGTGGATTTGGTAATATTGGTGGTGCTACTGTGATAGGTTATGATGCACCTGCAGGGTTATTAGTAACAACTTATTATAGAAGAGTAACAACAAGTACACTTGCAGGCATACCATGTACAGCAAACAGCAACTGTATAACGGTAACGGTTAATCCAAATAACACAGTAACATTAACTTCAGCAGCGGGCACGGATAATCAAACAGTGCTTATCAATACCCCTATCACCAATATCACGTATTCAACAACAGGTGCCACCGGGGCAACATTCAG
>JANYIM010000056.1 GCA_025362055.1 Bacteroidota bacterium | reverse complement strand
CTTTTTAAAAAATTCACATTCAGCACATACACCATGTCGGCATTTTTTGGATCAACAAAGATCTTGGAGTAATACCATGCCCGTTGCCGGATATTATTATCACTGCTTTGCAAGCTCCAGCTTTCGCCCGCATCATTGCTTACAAATAATCCACCGGAAGGGTTTTCTACCAATGCATAGATACGGTCTGTATTGGAAGGGCAAACGGTAACGCCTACAATTCCCCAAAGCCCTTTCGGTAATCCTTTATTGGATGAAATATTTTTCCAGGTGTCCCCTCCATCCATACTCTTCCATAATCCGCCACCATCACCACCACTTTCCAAACTGTAAGGCGTACGTTGTATGCGCCAGCTGCCCGCATAGAGCACAGCAGGATTCCCAGGCTCCATGATCAGGTCGCTGCAGCCGGTTTGATCATTTATGTATAGAACTTTTTTCCATGTTTTGCCGCCATCGGTTGTTTTAAAGATACCCCGCTCTTCATTGGGACCAAATAAATGCCCGATGGCTGCTACCCAAACGATATCGGGGTTCTTAGGATGAATGACGATGCGGATGATATGCCGCGTATCTTTTAACCCGATATTTTTCCAGCTTCTTCCGGCATCATCGCTACGCCATATACCAAACCCTTCACTAACGTTACCGCGTAGGGTACTTTCACCTTCCCCCACATATAACACCGTATTGTCACTGGGTGCTACCGCCACACAACCAATACTGCCGCCGAAATATTTATCGCTGATATTCTTCCAGTTACTGCCACCGTCAATGGTTTTCCATACGCCGCCGCCTGTACCTCCAAAATAAAATGTGTTCTTTTGCCTGTTATCACCTGTTACAGCACCGCTTCTGCCTCCCCGAAAAGGGCCTACCAACCTATATTTTACCTTACTGAATAAAATACTGTCATCATTATTTACAGGCAGATTTTGTTTTTTTTGAGAGAAGGCAGGTAACGCTATTGCAGCAGTTATTAAAAGCAGCGGTAGTTTTTTCATTACTGGTAAATTAGTTTTTGAAGATACATAAATTAAGGCCGGTTACAAATAAAAAAGTGTTCCGGGATCACCGGAACACTTTTTATATAAGCAGTTCAATTAATTTGATTTAAAGATATTTTCATCTATGGGCTTATTGATAGAAATGGTGCTATACACAATGGTTCCGTTAGGGCCTGTTTGGGAATATGGCAACACATAACCTTCGGGGGTTTTCTTAAAATCAGTGTAAGTGGTTTCTACCTGAGTATCCTCTCCGTTTATGGTCACCGTACTAATTGATTTAACACGGTAATACGTAGTAGCATCTATGAAAAGGATCGCCGACTTCCCGTTTTTATAAGTGATCTTCAGTTTAAAACAATCTGCCGCATCTACTTTTTCTTTTCCAAGCAATTCCACCTTATGGCCCTTGGCTGCATAATTTAAAAGAGGGCTTTGAAGATCAAGTGCGCTTTGTCCGGATTTCACCATATCCTCTGATGCTTCTTCGGGAGAAGATTGTCCCTGGAAAGGTAAAAAATTCCAACCCTTGGTTGGAGTCACGATCCTGTAACCATCCGACTGCCCGGGAACAGTAATATCTGTTCTTGAACCCTTACCATTCAGGATGGTAACGGTAACGCCAATGTCAAGGCCCTGTACACTCAGGGAACCCTCCAGTTTCAATGAATTCAATGCCATCATCTTTTCCTTGCCGCCAATTGCAGCAATGAATTTATCTACTATTTCATCAACTGTTTGGGCCTTTATTTCGTGTACGCTTAACAGTAAGGTTAGTGCCAGTAATATTCTTTTTATTTGTTTCATTTTTTTTATTTTAGTTATTCAGGTTTATACAGTTTATTATCAACCGGTTTATTGATCTCAATCTTCTCATAGCTCATCGTTCCACCACCAAAACCGCCGCCTTTTAATTCCGTCGTAAACGCAAATTGTATACCGTCTACTGCTTTATAATCTTTGAACAGCGTTACCAATTCCATATCAGCTCCCCTTCCGCCACCAAAGCCGCCTTTTTGGGAAGACTGGTGGATCAGGTATGTCTTACTATCAAGCCAGTAATTGATCTCCTTGCCACCCTTGGTCGTTAATTTTATCTTATAACATTCAATGCCATCCGCAGTATCCTTTCCAATTAATTCTACCCTGTGCCCCTTGGCCGCATAATTCACCAACGGGCCTGCACAATCCATTTGATAGAGAGAAGCTTTGAGCACTTCGTCGGTCATGGGTTCAAAAGCACCGCCATTCCTGGGATTGGAGCGCCACCCCTTTTCGGGCGTAATGATGGTGACCGAAGTACCCATTCCAAAATTAAGGTCATTGCGGAAAAGTTTGTCCTGCACTTTCGTGGTGGCATTCGTGATCTCATTGCCATTGACTACCGATACACCATCGAGATGTACCGATGTAAGCGTTGCCAATTTATCTTTGCCACCCAATGCGGCAATATATTTATCAATCACTTCATCAACTGTTTGCGCCTGTGCGAACTGTACAAAGACCAGTGCGATCACAAACAGGCCAAAAATCATTAAATTTTTCATCGTATCAATTTTTTGTACCGGAAAGATAATCCAAAATTTGAGGCCATTTCATTTTTTGGTTTTCCATTTATCCTGTAACTTATGCCATTCATATTATAAAATAAACAGCATTAACAAAAAGCATGCCTTCATTTAAGATACAGGGAAATATTGTTGACATTTTTAATAAAGAGATCTTCTTCGGTGAGGTGATAGCAGAGAAAGGAAAGATAGTCTCCATCACAAAACTATCAACTACCAACTACCAACTACCAACTACCAACAATATTTCCCTGTATCTTAAATGAAGGCATGCTTTTTGTTAATGCTGTTTATTT
>JANYIM010000015.1 GCA_025362055.1 Bacteroidota bacterium | reverse complement strand
CCACGCATCAACTGGGTAATTTAAAGACCCAGTCCTTTAAGGAAATATGGCACAATGATAATTACAAACAGTTTAGGGGTGAACTGAAGAAAAGCCGGAAAAATATTGATATTTGCGCCAATTGCAGTGAAGGAGTATCGGTTTGGAAAGATTAAAGCCTCTTTGCCAGCTGCTAATAGGTTAATTTTAAATTCATGTCAACAACATTTAATAATAAACTGCGGCAGATCGTATTACTGCTTGTAATAAGTGTCCTGGCATTTTTATTGTTAAAGGAATTCGCTGTTTTTTTGCCAGGGTTTTTGGGGGCTGTCACTTTTTATATTCTTTTAAGGGAAAGCTATTTTAATCTTACCATCAAAAAACACTGGAACAAAACCCTCACAGCATTGCTTTTTATCATTGCCTGTATTGTTGTCATTGCTTTACCTGCTTATTTTGCAATTGAACTGATCTCTGCCAAGATCTCCGCCATTTTAAGCAACCCGCTGGACCTGATGTTGAATGCAAAAACGGTAGGCGTTAAAATTTATGATCTCACGGGAGTACAATTACTGACCGATGAGAATCTAATTGCTTTTCAGAAGAAAGCCGCAACGATCGTCCCATCATTGCTCAATAGCTCCGCAGTGATCTTAAGCAATTTTGCCATCCTGTTCTTTTTACTTTATTTTTTATTAAAGAGCGGAAGGGAAGTCGAAAAATTCTTATTCCGTTTCATCCCTTTAAAAGAAGAGAACGTTCAGTTATTAAGCAAGGAAACAAAGGCCATGATAAAGGCCAATGCCATTGGTATCCCGGTGCTGGCGATCCTCCAGGGCCTTGTGGCAACGCTTGGTTATTGGATATTTGGCGTAAAGGATTTTGGGTTATGGGGGTTTCTTACCGGTGTTTTTTCTTTGCTCCCGGTTGTTGGCACTGCTGTTATTTGGGTACCGCTTACGGCTTACCTTTTTGCCATCAATCAAACAGGCAATGCACTTGGTTTGCTCATCTATGCAGTAGTGCTGATAACGCATATAGATTATGCAGCAAGGCTTACCCTGCTTAAAAAATTCATGGACGTACATCCGCTTGTTACAGCCCTGGGAATAATTGCCGGGCTTGGTTTGTTTGGTTTTTGGGGAGTCATTTTCGGGCCCCTGCTGGTCAGTTATTTTATTATCCTGGTTAAAATATACATGAATGAATTTGGTGTTGCAAATGAGAAGCAGGGTGATTAAATCATGTATAAACAATTTTTTATCTTATGAGTCTTGAAAAAGATATCAATCAAAAAAAATTCCGTAGCGAACATCAAAAGGCGGTCATCAATCTTATTTACACCTACAATTGGGTAAATGAGCAGATGAAGTTCTTTTTTGATCAGGTAGATATCACCAGCCAGCAATTTAATATTCTTCGTATCCTTAGGGGGGCCGGCGAGCCTTTGTCTACCTTACAAATACGGCAACGCATGCTCGACAAGATGAGTGACACCAGCCGTATCGTTGACCGTTTGATCGTTAAGGATCTGGTAAAAAAAATAGTTTGTAAGACTGATAAGCGCCTGGTAGACGTTTCCATCACGGACAAAGGAAAAAAACTATTGGAAAGAACAGACAAGCATGAAACTGAAATGAATGCAATATTTGGTTCACTGTCGGAAGCAGAGGCCAAAACACTCAATAAATTATTGGATAAGATCCGTCACTCGGAATGATAGCTGAATGATGCAAAAACAATTTTCTTTTGTTGCTGCCCGCAGTATTTGCCGGATAGTTTGCTTTTTTATTTTCACTAGTTCCGTTCATGCACAGGCCAAGCGGGAGTTTCGGGGCGTTTGGATCGCCACGGTAGATAATATTGACTGGCCTTCAAAAGGAGATTTTAATTCCGACTCACAAAAAGCAGCCTTTATCAAATTGCTGGACATGCACCAGCGCAATGGTATCAACGCAGTGATCGTACAGGTGCGCCCCGCAGCAGATGCCTTCTATGCTTCGCCTTACGAGCCCTGGAGCGAATGGCTTACGGGTAAACAGGGGCTGCCGCCAACACCTTATTATGACCCATTGGAATTTATGGTAACTGAAGCGCATAAACGCGGAATGGAGTTCCATGCATGGATGAACCCTTACCGTGCGCAATTCAATATCTACAATTCTTCCATTTCAGCAACACATATCACCAGGGTGCACCCCGAATGGTTTTTGACCTACGGTGATAAAAGATATTTTGATCCGGGTAATAAAGAAGTGCAGCAATATGTTGCCGGCATTGTAAAAGATATTGTGAGCCGCTATGATGTGGACGCCATACATTTTGATGATTATTTTTATCCTTACCGCATCCCGGGAAAAGAATTTCCGGATAATGGAAAATTCCTTCAATACGGAAACGGCATGAACAAGGATGAATGGAGAAGAAGCAATACCGACTCAATTATTCTACTGCTCAGTAAAGTAATAAAATCTGAAAATAAAAAATGCCAGTTCGGTATCAGCCCTTTTGGTGTATGGCGTAATGCCGATAAAGATTCTGTGAACGGAAGCAATACAAAAGCCGGACAAACCAATTACGATGACCTCTATGCTGATATTTTACTATGGCTAAAAAAAGGATGGATAGATTATGTGGCACCGCAACTGTATTGGGAGATCGGCCATAGAGCTGCACCGTATGAAGTATTGCTGGATTGGTGGAGCAAACATAGTTATGGAAGAAACTGTTATATAGGCCTTGGAATCTATAAGGCCAATAGTAATGCAGCATGGAAAGATAAAACACAAATACCCCGGCAAATAACGGCATTACGCAATACACCAAATGTGCAAGGCATGATATTTTACAGCAGCAGGATATTTAATAGTAACCCCAATGGCTGGAGTGATAGTTTGCGATTGAATTATTTTGCAACGCCCACTCATCCTCGTCTCTGACAGGATGCGCTGGTCGGGAGTCTTTGACTCTTTAAGACCCGCTCATTTTCTGTATCTTTGCAATTATTAATTCTTAATTAATTATCATGCCTGGTTTTGAATTTTGGGGCGCCGAAGAACGCAAGCAACTGAATGATGTAATGGAAACCGGAATACTGATGCGCTATGGTTTTGATGGCGCCCGTAAAGGGGTTTGGAAAGCAAAGGAATTGGAAGAAGCGATCTGTAAAACCTTTGGATGCAAACACGCCCAGTTGGTAAGCAGTGGTACCGCCGCACTTACTACCGCTATGTGTGCCCTCGGCATCGGATATGGTGATGAAGTGATCCTGCCTTCCTTCACTTTTGTGGCCAGTTTTGAAGCGGTGTTAAGTGTTGGTGCCGTCCCTGTTTTTGTTGATGTAGATGACACTTTAACATTAAACCCGGATGCCGTTCGGAATGCGGTCACTTCAAAAACGAAATGCATAATGCCAGTACATATGTGTGGCAGTATGGCCGACCTGGATGCATTGCAATCAATATGCAGGGAACATAAATTGATATTACTCGAAGATGCCTGTCAGAGTATTGGTGCAACATATAAAGGAAAAATGCTGGGAACGATCGGTGATGCCGGAACATTCAGCTTCGATTTTGTAAAAACCATCACCTGTGCCGAAGGTGGGGCAGTAATGACCAACCGGGAAGACATATTTACAGCAAGTGATGGCTACAGCGATCACGGGCACGATCATAAAGGAACAGACCGTGGGGCAGACCTCCATCCTTTCATTGGCTACAATTACCGCATCAGTGAACTTCACGCTGCTGTTGGGTTAGCGCAGATAAAAAAACTGGATGATTTTCTGGCGATCCAGAAAAAAAATCATGTTGCATTAAAAAATATCTTAGCAACAGTGCCCGAGATAAGTTTCAGGCGAATACCCGATCCCGTTGGAGACAGCTGTACTTTCCTTAGCTGGATGCTGCCAACAGAAGAGATCACCAGGGCTGTTGTGGCAGAAATGAAAGTGGAGGGGATTTTACCGGGCAATTTTTATTGGTTCGATAATAACTGGCATTATATCCGCAAATGGGATCATTTAAAAAATTCGGTTACTTTAAATGCACTCAGTGATGAATTAAAAACTGCGGTGATGCATCACGCCAATAAGGATTTTAGTGCAAGCGATGCCATCATGAGCCGTTGCGTTTCTACGGCAATTGGTTTATTATGGACTGATGAGCAAATAAAACAGAAAGGTGAGGCAATGGTCAACATCATTAAGAAAGTGATGAGCGAGCAAACTGTTTCTGCATAAACTGCTGCAAAGATTGCCTTACAATCATGCTGTTTTTTTTGCCGATCGCCTATTATTTATTGCTTAATGAAAAATGTATTTGGCTTCCCCTCCATTCGGTCACATTCTTGCACACTACCCAGGCGAAATTTAAATGGCACTTTAGTTGTCTTCTCAAATTTTATTTCCTGCTTGCAAAAAAATCCAAGGTTGGCAGCATAATAATTAGCGGGCAAAAGAGAAAACGGAATTATTGTTTTATCATTGTTATAAACCGGGCCCTTTACACTTTTCTTATAATACTTTGTAAATTTTGATCCCCAATAACCCTGGTATGTAACGATAGTATCCTGCTTGTTTGTATTAATAATTTTGCTCATTTGCTGACAAAAAGCGCCCCTTGCTACAAAAATCGTGCAGAAAATTAAAATTTTAGCTTTTTGCTTCACTTTACAAAGTTGATTGTATGTAAATTTACGTCATTATCGGCTACGGAGATTGACTTGTTAACTATTGGTATCGGGTACAAGTGAGCCGGTAACAAAATCAAATAAAACTACAGCAAAGATTATGGCCTTAAGCCAGGGACTATATCAGAAACAGTTACAAAAATTATCGCCCCAGCAAATTCAGTTGATGAAGTTGCTGCAGGTTCCTACAGCCATTTTGGAAGAACGGATCAAGGAAGAAATGGAAGAAAACCCTGCGCTGGAACTGGATGAAGAAGGGCATGAAGATGAATATGATGAAGCCAATGACGAATTCAAGGATAAAGAAACAGAAGAATTTGAAACAGAAGGAAGCGCCGATGAATATGAGAATATCGACATCAGTGAATATGTGAATGATGGAGACGATGAAGTGGGCGATTATAAATTAAGGGATGAGAATTATCCCGAACTGGACGACAGCAGGGTGATCCCTCATAAGGTGGAAACAGGTTTTAATGAATTGATGCTGGAGCAGCTGGGGCAACTTAACCTGGACGAGCACCAGCAAAAAGTAGCGGAACAGATCATTGGTAATCTTGATGATGATGGTTACCTGCGCAGGGAAATTGCTTCCATAGTGGATGATCTTGCATTCCGGCAGAATATTGAAACGAGTGAAGAAGATATAGGCCAATTGGTTTTGCAGATACAACAATTTGACCCGCCCGGTATTTGTGCACGCAACCTGCAGGAATGTTTGTTGCTACAGTTGGAAAGAAAATTGGATGAAGGCATACATGTTGAAATGGCCATTAAAGTATTGGAAAAATACTTTGAAGAATTTACAAAGAAGCACTACGAAAAAATTCAAAGAGGGTTGGACCTAAGTGATGAGCAATTACGCGAGATCATTAACCAGATCATAAAATTAAATCCCAAGCCGGCCGGTAATATCGGTGCTTCCGGAAAGGTTGAGAACTATGTAGTACCTGATTTTTTTATCTATAATAACAACGGTAAGTTAGAGCTAACGCTAAACAGCAAGAACGCCCCAGACCTCCGTATCAGTGAGGGTTACCGCGATATGCTGAAAGAGTACGACCGTGGCAGTAAAAAAGACAAACGCCAGAAAGAAGCCGTACTCTTCATTAAGCAAAAAATAGATGCGGCAAAATGGTTCATTGATGCCATCAAGCAACGGCAAAACACCTTGCTCAACACCATGGAAGCCATCATGAATTACCAGCACGATTTTTTTATCAGCGGTGATGAAACTTCTTTACGTCCTATGATATTAAAATATATCGCCGAAGCCACCAACCTTGATATTTCTACCATCAGCCGTGTTGCAAACAGTAAGTTTGTGCAAACAGAATTTGGGACCTACCGGTTGAAATTTTTCTTCAGTGAAAGTTTACAAACAGACAGTGGCGAAGAAGTGAGCACCCGTGAAGTGAAAAAGATATTGAGTGACCTGATCGAAGGTGAAAATAAAAAACACCCCCTGAGTGATGAACGCTTAACAGAATTATTGCAGGAAAAAGGATATAATATTGCCAGGCGCACTGTTGCCAAATACCGGGAACAGTTGAATATTTCGGTTGCGAGATTAAGGAAACAATTATGATGAAAGACAAACAACAGGCGATAGACGACGGGCAACAGGCAGCTTTTAATGATAACGAAGCATCCGTGGCCAATGGTCGGTGGCCGGTGGTAAAACTCTTCGCTCACTTTTTTTCTTACCTATTCCACCCTTTGTTCGTACCCCTGTATGTTACGCTTTTCCTCATGTACGTGCATCCCTCTTATTTTAGCGGTATTGACAACCAAACCAGGTTATGGTTACCATTTTCCGTTGCGCAGTTAAGTATTTTTTATCCAGCCCTGACGGTTTTATTATTAAAAGGACTTGGTTTTATTAATTCCGTCTTCCTAAAAACGCAAAAAGACAGGATCATTCCGTTGATCGCAGGTGGTGTATTTTATTTCTGGTTGTTCCAGGTTTGTAGAAATCACCCTGCTTCATTGAACCCGATCATGCCTTCATTCACATTGGGTGTTTTCCTTGCTGCTTCTGTTGCCCTGATCGCCAATATTTATTTTAAGATAAGTATGCATGCCATTGGTATGGGAGGTTGGCTTGGCATTTTTTTACTGATCATGCAAAGTAATACCATGTTGATGACCTGGCCTTTGTGTATTGTTTTATTAATAACAGGCATTGTTTGTACTTCCCGTTTACTGATCAGTGATCATACTTCCAAAGAAATTTATGCTGGATTATTGGTGGGAATACTTTGCCAGTTTGCAGCTGCGATGGTACTCTTATAAAAACTTAGCCACAGCTTTACTCAACTTCTTTTCTGTGCTAACCTGCGGCCAAAAAAAATCCCGCCTCTCGGCGGGACTCTTCGTCTCCTGTCGTGCCTAACAATAAAACTTTTAAACTGTAGAGGTAACTAAAGCCTTAACTGTCAAGTATCTTTGAATGGGTGCTGTACGTTTTAGTTGGATGATATAAAAATATACAGGTCCCGTTTTTAATTGTATCAATTATTTTTTTGTGTGTGGCAACTGGCACTGCCGGGCAACCAAAACTTCTGCCTAAGCAACCGCTGTTACGGATAAAATTTTCGCTCACATAAGCAGCTCCATGAATTACGATTGCACGATTCGTTGCATTATCATTGATGCCTTTCTCACATCCTTTTAATTTTAAAGAATATCCGTTTGTCCCTGTGTAAGTATTTTGCGTGATATAAAACCCCAGGCTGCTTTTGTGTGATTCTTCGTCGTTCGAAAAATCTGTTGCATAATTATATCCCGAATTACGCCCATGCGCTACCAGTGTATTGAATAATACCCTTCCGTTTTTCATATCCAGTACATATAATCTTTTTTGCGTGGAGGCCTTGCTGTAATCAATGATGGTGAGCACACCCGGCTTATTGATCATGTTTTTTTGCAAGAGATAGGTATATCCTTTTACTGCTTCATCAAATGCCTGCTTTGATAATCCTGAGGCAGATAAATTCCATGATGTATAAATATTTGAATTACCGTCGATATTTGGTTTTGAAACCGCAGGTATAATTAATAGTGAAGAACCCTTAATTCTTGTTCCGCTTAGAGGAGAAGAAATTGCTGCCACTAAAGGCAATATGGGGCATAACGCAAAGGCGTAACGGATTAATTTCATTCCTGGGTTTTTCAGTTCAGATTGAGGGCCTGGTAAGCACTTTATAAATCGTTTAACATTAACATTTTATTGTGCAAAGAATGAAAGAGCGATAGATTTAATTTATTTGAATACTTAAAAAAGTAAAATTACTTGGGGAGAATACTGCATGGTGGCATGATACCGGATAGTAGACCCTGGATGCTGTATCGTGAATCCGCTTATCCGGTATCCGGTATCTTTCCCGTAGCAGGTATTTTTTGTTAATTGAAACAGAAATATCCACTAATACCGACTATGGCACGGTTTTGGAATTTAGGGAGGGTAACCAATAAAATATATCATTTGAATACAATTTTGCTCAACCCCTTTTTTAAAATTAAATTTTAATGCTATGGATACTACAAATTTTCCATCGGCCACTCAAACAAGTCAGCCGGTAACTAACAAAAAGAATTACAAGAATGCTATCATAGGTGTTTTAGGCGCCGGGGTCATTGCCCTTGGAGGCTATTTAGCCTATGATAAAAACAAGTCGTCACAAACCATTCAGCAGGATGAATCAAAGATCACAGCCGTAACTGTTGAAAAAAGTGAAGTGCAAAAAAGCTTTGATGCTTCATTGGCAAGATTGGATAGCATGACAGGCATTAATACCAGCCTGCAAAGTAAATTAGCAGAGCAAAATACCGAGATCGGTAAAGAAAAAGCCAAGATCAGGAGTATCCTCAATAAAAGCAATGCTACAGCTGCCGAATTAAAAACAGCAAAAGACCTGATCGTACAACTCAATGGCAAGATCGCAAATATGGAAGCGGACGTTGCAAGGTTAACAGAAGAAAACAAATCGCTGAACAATGATAAAGTTGTGTTGACAGCAGATAAAGAGAAGCTGACAAAAGACCTGCAAACAACAACGGTAGCAAAACAGGACCTGGAAAAAAAGGTTGATGTTGCATCTACCCTTAATGCTTCTAATATCGTGATCACACCGATTAATGTAAAAGGCAATGGGAAAGAAAAAATTTCTACTGTTGCGAAGCGTGTAGATAAACTCGTTGTTAGTTTTGATGTGGACAACCGTATTGCAGAAACCGGCATGACCGATGTATATGTTGTGGTCATAGGCCCCGATGGTAAAGCCATCACTACGGAAACACCCGGCGGAACTTTCACAACACGTGATGCAGGCGAGAAAATATTTACAGCGAAATTACCTGTGGATATAGAAACAGCGAAAAAGAAAACAGTGGATTTTAACTTTGCTCCCGCAAGTAATTTCCAACAAGGAAATTATACCATCCAGATCTATCAAAATGGATTCCTGATCGGCGAAGGAACGCGTGAGTTGAGGAAGGGTGGCTTATTCAGTTAATTTATTTGTGCCTGGATATATTTCTTACAGACTCCTGAAGTTTTTTAACTAAGGGGGCAAACTGGAAAAGGAGGAAAAAGAGAAGCAGTTTCTCCTTTTCCTCCTTTTCTTTTTCATACGCTTAGCTCATTCCAATACATTTTTCCCGGG
>JANYIM010000311.1 GCA_025362055.1 Bacteroidota bacterium | reverse complement strand
GATCTATCTTACAGGCAGGTGAATTATCAAAGCAGGTGATCTCCGCCATCCGTGATGCCAGGAATAAGAACCAGGTAAAACCAAAAGAGGCGATCGAATTGTATGTACAGACGGTTGCTGCAGAAAGATACAAAAGCATTGAAACGATCTTAAGTAAACAGGTAAATGCTGCATCGATCATGTACTGTGATGAAGCTATTGCCAACACCATTGTTATTGCAGTTGAAAAAGACAAATTCTATATTAAGACAGAAAAAGAGCTCGATGCTTCAACGCTCAAAGATGATCTGCTAAAAGACCTTGAGCATCAAAAAGGGTTTTTATCATCTGTAGACAAAAAATTAAGTAATGAACGGTTTGTCCAGAATGCAAAGCCCGAAGTACTGGCATTGGAACAAAAAAAGAAAGCGGATGCGGAAGCGAGGATCAAAACGATCGAAGAAAGCCTGTCAACAATTAGTTAAAACAGCAGCCATTATCCTTTTATGACGGGAATTGGAGCTAACTTCAAAATAAAAAATATGTTCCCCGGAATGAAAATTCTTATAGCATCGGTATTATCATTAACTATGATAACAGCAGTAGCGCAAAAAAACGCAGGTACAAAAAATACACCCGCACAAAAAACAAAGATAATCCTTAAAACAAGTTTGGGTAATTACACCGATTCCCTCAATCTGCCTGTTGATGAAGTAACGCAACTGATCGGCGTTCCGTTTAAAGTAACAGACGATAAAAAAAATGTTTACGCCCTGGTCACTTACCAGTTTATTTATAAGCGGCAGGCAGTAACAGAAAGTGACGATATGGAAAAAGTGTCCCCCACTACCAGCATGGCCTCCGCAAGGTTTAGTGTTACACCGTTGCCCGAAATATGGCTTAACAATATCAGGCAGGGATTAAAACCTGCCGAAGAATTATTTTATTTCGACATTGTTGTAAAAGATGCGCAGGGCAAGCTATACTTCGCACCCAACCTGAAAATAATAACTAAGTAAGCGGATGATTGTTGTAAAAAAAATTGGATCAGAAAGCATTCCGCAGGTACAGGAACTGGCAACAATAACATGGGCAGTTGCCTATGCCTCCATTCTTCCCCCCGAGCAACTGAGTTACATGCTCGATCTTTTTTACAGCACTGCAGCTTTACAAAAACAAATGGAACAGGGGCACCAGTTCATCCTGGCGGCAGATAATGATGAAACTATAGGTTTTGCTTCTTATGCTCCAAAAATGGATAGTCTTAATGAGCCCGAAGAAGTGCCTGCCGGGCTATATCGTCTTCATAAAATATACATCGACCCCAATCAACAAGGTAAAGGCATTGGAAAGGTATTACTTGATTTTATTATCGGCGATATCAGGTCAAAAGGCGCTACCGGCCTGGAATTAAACGTGAACCGTTACAATAAAGCATTGCAGTTTTATCAAAAGTTCGGCTTCGCGATCATTAAGGAAGAAGACATAGATATCGGCAACGGCTATTTCATGAACGACTATGTGATGAAGAAGGCTATTTTCTAAAAGTGTACCACTACCAACTGCTTATTGCCTACCCATACACCAACTGGTGCGTTTGCTTGATGATGCCCATTACAAAAACACTTTGTACGTGTCCCATGTTCTCTATCGGGCTTAGCCTGTTAACATGAAAATCGTAATAGGCATTCATGTCTTCACAAACAACTTTTAACATGAAATCAAATTCACCCGAAATATTCAAGCACTCGATCACCTCATTTAATCCGTGAATGGTCTTAATAAATTTATTACCTGCATTTTTACTATGCTCTTTTAAGGAGACATAGCAGATCACCATCAGCCCTTTTTTTACTTTTGTATGGTCCAGTAAAGTAACATATTGTTTGATCACCCCTGTTTCTTCCATGCGCTTGATGCGTTCATGAACAGGTGTGGTACTGAGGTGAATTTTTTCTGATATTTCCTTAACTGTTATCCTTGCATTTTGCTGCAGCAGGTTAAGAATGGCCAGGTCTCTCGAATCAAGAGAATTTTGCGCCATAGTTGAATCTTCTTTTTTAGCGGTTTTTGGCATAGTAAAATTGTGTTTTATTCCATGATACTGTAAAAATAACACCTTCTATCCTAAAGTTACGAAATATTATAGTATATTATTCTGTAAAATGTACATTTGTAGCCTAAAACATACAAATATGTCAACAATAACAAAAAACACGATCGATTTTACCCTTCCCTACAAAGTAAAAGATATGAGCCTGGCCGAATGGGGCCGCAAGGAAATTAAACTGGCCGAAGCAGAAATGCCCGGTCTGATGGCGCTTAGAGCCGAATATGGTGCTTCCAAACCATTAAAAGGTGCAAGGATCGCAGGTTGCCTGCACATGACCATTCAAACAGCTGTATTAATTGAAACACTGATTGAACTGGGTGCCGAAGTAAAATGGAGTTCTTGTAACATTTTCAGTACGCAAGACCAGGCCGCTGCTGCCATTGCCGCTGCAGGTATTGGTGTATTTGCATGGAAAGGGCAAACGATTGAAGAAGGTGACTGGTGTATTGAACAAACCTTGTTCTTTGGCGGTGCTGATCGTCCTTTGAATATGATACTGGATGATGGTGGCGACCTTACCAATATGGTTTTTGATAAATATCCCGAACTGATCCAACACGTTAAAGGATTGAGTGAAGAAACCACAACAGGTGTTCATCGTTTATATGAAAGGATGGAAAAAGGGACCTTACCTATTCCTGCGATCAATGTAAATGATTCTGTTACCAAATCTAAATTCGATAATAAATATGGTTGTAAAGAAAGCCTGGTAGATGCGATCCGTCGTGCTACAGATGTGATGATGGCTGGTAAAGTAGCTGTTGTAGGAAGTTATGGTGATGTGGGTAAAGGGTCTGCTGCATCATTACAGGGAGCCGGTTGCCGTGTGATCGTTACTGAGATCGATCCTATATGTGCATTGCAGGCGGCGATGGATGGATTTGAAG
>JANYIM010000082.1 GCA_025362055.1 Bacteroidota bacterium | reverse complement strand
TGCATCTGCACCATAGCGGTCGATGAGGTCAAGCAGGTCGGGGCTGTTCCCCAAACTCTTACTCATCTTTCTTCCCTGTTTGTCACGAACCATGCCGGTAAAATAAACATCATGGAACGGTATCTGGTTTTCAAATTCCATTCCAGCCATCACCATACGTGCTACCCAAAAGAAAATGATATCCTGTCCGGTTACTAAAACTGCACCCGGGTAATAATATTTTAGTTCATCATTACCGGGTTCGGTGATCCCTTTAAAAACCTCCATTGGCCAAAGCCAGGAAGAGAACCAGGTGTCCAATACATCGGGGTCTTGCTTCAATTGCCCATTGCTGATTGCCCATTGCTTATTATATAACTCTTCCGCTTCCTCCTTACTCTCGGCCACCACCATCCTTCCTTCCTTATCATACCAGGCCGGTATCTGTTGTCCCCACCAAAGTTGCCGGCTGATGCACCAGTCTTTTACATTTTCGAGCCAGTATTTATAAGTTGCCAGGAATTTATCTCCCGGATGGATGCTGATATCACCATCTACTACTGCTCTTAAAGCAGGCGCCGCCAGTTCTTTCATTTTCACAAACCACTGGGTGCTTATCCTTGGTTCAACGACTACGCCTGTACGCTGACTATAGCCCAACCTTGTTGTGTATTCTTCCTCCTTTGTTAAGAACCCCTTCTCCTGCAGTTCTTTTATGATCTTTTTTCTTGCAACGAAACGGTCTTCCCCTACATATATCTGTGCAGCGGCACTCATGGTTCCATCAGCATCAATGGTATCAACTATTTCGAGGTTGTGTTTTAATCCTAAATTATAATCATTGATATCGTGTGCGGGCGTAACTTTTAAGGCGCCCGTTCCAAATGCAGGGTCAACATATTCATCAAAAATGATGGGGATGCGGCGATTGATCAATGGAACGAAAGCATAGGCCCCTTTTAAATGCGCATAACGCTCATCGTTAGGGTTAACGCAGATGGCGGTATCACCCATGATGGTTTCGGGGCGCTGCGTGGCGATGCTGATATACGCTTCTTTTGCAGTATCCAGTTTGTAACGCAGGTGATACAATTTACCGGTAAGGTCTTTGTATTCAACTTCTTCATCACTTAAAGCGGTCTTTGCAGCAGAATCCCAGTTGATCATCCTGGCGCCGCGGTAGATAAGGCCTTTATCATAGAGATCAATGAAAACCTTTATTACGGCTTTGTAATAATGATCATCCATGGTAAAAGTGGTACGGTCCCAATCCACGCTGCATCCCAATCTCTCTATCTGGTTGTAAATGATATTGCCGTATTTCTCTTTCCATTCAAAAGCGTATTTCAAAAATTCTTCCCTGGTAAGGCTGTTCTTATCGATCCCTTTTTCTTTGAGCATCGCCACCACTTTTGCTTCGGTAGCTATCGATGCATGATCACTGCCAGGAACCCAGCAGGCATTGAATCCGCTCATGCGGGCTTTGCGTACAAGTATATCCTGCACCGTTTCATTAAGGGTATGGCCCATGTGCAGCACACCTGTAACATTGGGCGGCGGTATCACCACGGTGAATGCCTGCCTTTTATCGGGCACACTGTTAAAATAGCGTTGGCTTAGCCAGTGCTTGTACCATTTGTCTTCGATGGCCTTGGGCTCAAAATTCTTTGTCAGTTCCATTGTTCTGTGTTCCTGTTCAGTGTTTTAAGAGTGCAAATGTACAAAATTGGGGCGGGGCTAGAGAATTTGAATTAAATAAAAAGTATATTTATGGAGTTGCTATTATAACAAAATAGGATGATTGTCGCAATTGGGTTTTAGTGATGGCGGCAAGTAATATGTTGGCAGCAGTTTAAAAAATACATATGCCTGAAGATAATTGCAGTTTATGCGGAACTTTTTGCGAATTATCATTTGAGCATATTCCACCTAAATCTGCATTTAATAAAAACACTCGATATAAAATAGTCGCTTATGAAGAGGTTTTAAAGCAGGAAAATATTTTAGAAGCGAAATTCAAATCAAAAATTGAACAAGGTGGTATCGGGTATTATTCCTTATGCAGGCAATGCAATAATTTCCTAGGACTTAATTATGTAAACGCTTACACCGCATACAGTAATTCATTTATTGAGTTCGTAAAGAAAAAACAATTTGATTATTTTCAATTAACAATGCATGAGTTTGAAGCTGCAAAAGTTTTGAAACAAATCGCTTCAATGTTTATTTCATTAAATACTTGGAGTTTTTCAGAATCGCATTATGAATTAAGGAACTTTATTCTTAATCCAAATATTCAAGATCTACCTTCAAAATATAGATTTTTTAATTACTTGAAAGGTGAAGGAGATATTCGCAATGCCAGAGTTTCTGTAATTGGAGATCTTAATTCCGCAACAACTGTCATGGGTTCAGAAATAGCTTTTCCTCCACTAGGCCACGTAATGACCATTGACTTTAAAGGAAGTTTATCTTATCATCATGAAATCACAAATTTTAAAAACTTTAGGGTTGATGAATTTGTTTCAACAGATTTGAATGTTTATAGACTTCCAACCCATATTCCGATGTTTTTAGATTATAGGTCTAAGGAACAAATTGAAAAAGATATAAAAAGTAGCCGGTAAACTGCTGCCAACATGGTATTGGCAAAAGC
>JANYIM010000262.1 GCA_025362055.1 Bacteroidota bacterium | reverse complement strand
TCTTTTTGTTCGGTTGGCATAATCGTTGATTTAAGTGGTTGAAAATAGAATAAAAAGACCTGATCAACCTGGAAGAAAATGCCCCGCTTAAAGAAACCAATTACGGTGCCTTAAGTACATTGGTGACCGTCTTCTTTTTCTGGGGATTTATAGCAGCCGGTAACAATGTGTTCATCCCTTTCTGCAAACATTACTTCAACCTCGACCAGTTCCAGAGCCAGCTCATCGATTTCGCTTTTTATACTGCCTATTATGTAGGGGCGCTGGCATTGTTTGCCTATGCTGCGTTTGGAGGAAAAGACCTTGTTGGCAAATGGGGATATAAAAAGAGTATTGTGTATGGCTTACTGTTCTCTGCATTGGGCGCTGCGGCAATGATCATTGCAGTGAATGCCAATACTTTTGCAGGAATGCTGGTTGGCTTATTCATTGTTGCATTGGGTTTTTCACTACAGCAAACAGCAGCCAATCCCTTTGCCATTTCATTGGGCAATCCTGCAACGGGTAATAGCCGCATCAATTTGGGTGGTGGTGTTAATTCATTCGGAACAATGATAGGGCCGTTACTGGTTGCATTTGTTTTATTTGGTACTGCAAAAGATATTACAGATGATAAGATCGCGGCGCTTGGCCTTAGCAAGGTCATTCTTCTATATATCGGTGTGGGTATTTTGTTCATTGCTGCCGCAGCCTTATTTTATTTTTCCAAAAAAGTACCTGCCGGCATATTGATAGAAAAAACAGAGAATGCTAACAAAGCCCTTTACGCTTTATTAATAATGACAGGATTATTGATCATTATGTTTGCTCCTGTATTCAACAGCTACAAGACCGATCTGACCAATGCATCAGATGCTGAAAAACATGCCATGAATGCATATCGCATGAAATGGTTGCTTGGAGCATTGGCTGTTGTTGTTGTAGGGTTGCTTGCAGCTAATCTTAGCGCAAAGAAAAAAGCAGCCGGATGGGGTGCCATGCAATACCCTCAGCTGGTATTGGGAATGCTTGCGATCTTTGTTTATGTAGGTGTTGAAGTTGCGATTGGCAGTAACCTAAGTGAATTGCTGAAACAAAAAGATTTTGGCGGTTATGAATCAGTTAAAGCAGCACCGTACATATCAATGTACTGGGGAAGCCTGATGATCGGCAGGTGGGCAGGCGCTATCAACGCATTCAAGTTAAGTGAGCAGGCAAAGAATATCTTAAAATTTGTTGTCCCGCTCATTGCATTTGGGGTAGTGATCGGTGTTAATACAGCTGCGGGATATGATGAGGGGCCTCTTTATTATTATGTTATTTGTGTGTTAGTGCAGATCGCCGCTTCTTATATCAGTAAAGATAAACCTGCAAGAACGCTTTTAGTATTTAGCCTTCTTGCAGCGATAGCCATGGTGATCGGTTGCATGACAACAGGTACCATGGCAGTATATGCCTTTTTAAGTGGCGGGTTATTCTGTTCCGTTATGTGGCCATGCATCTTTAATTTGTCGATTGCAGGTTTGGGAAAATATACAACACAAGGCTCGGCCTTTTTAATAATGATGATATTGGGCGGAGGTATCATTCCGCCGTTACAGGGAAAACTGGCCGACGTTATCGGCATACACCAGTCTTATTGGGTACCGGTGGTTTGTTTTGCTTACCTGGCATTGTTTGCAGTTGTGGTAAAACAAATACTGGGTAAACAAGGGATTAATTATGACGCTGCTGATAATGCAGTTGGTCATTAAGAAATAAAGATCATGTCAAAGCGAATCGATTACGCAATAGGTATAGACATCGGTGGCACCACTACTAAATTTGGTATCGTTGACCACCGTGGCGATATTTTATACCGTGGTGTCATTCCTACGAATACAAATGATACCATTGAACCTTACCTCGAAGAATTATACCAGGCACTAACGCCAGCCATAAACGAAGTAGGCGGTATTAAAATGATCAAAGGCATTGGTATTGGGGCACCGAACGGTAATTTTTATACCGGCACCATTGAATACGCCCCCAACCTACCCTGGAAGGGGATCATTGCATTAGCAAAACTGGTACAGGAAAAGTTTACAGTCCCTGCTGCACTCACCAATGATGCCAATGCCGCAGCTATCGGAGAGATGATGTATGGCTCGGCAAAGGGCATGAAGGATTTCATCATGATCACGCTTGGAACAGGTGTTGGAAGCGGCATTGTTGCAAATGGCCAATTGATCTTAGGTCATGATGGTTTTGCTGGTGAATTGGGGCATACGATCATTGTGCCGGGAGGAAGGCTACATTGGAGTACCGGCCACCACGGTTCATTGGAAGCATATGCCAGTGCAACAGGCGTTGTGATGACAGCGATCGAATTTTTAGATCAACACCCGGAAGATAGTTTACTCTGCAGCTATAAAAAGGAAGATATCGACAGCAGGGTTGTATATGATTGTGCCATGAAGGGCGATAAACTTGCCAAAGAAGTATATGCATTCACCGGTAAGGTATTGGGTGAGGCATTGGCAAATTTTGTGATGTTCTCTTCACCCGAAGCAATTATCTTATTTGGCGGACTCACCAAGGCAGGTGACTTAATCATGAAGCCAACCAGGGAACATATGGAAAAGAACCTTCTTCCCATTTTTCAAAATAAAGTAAAACTGCTCTTTAGTGAATTGCGAGAGGCTGATGCTGCGATACTTGGAGCGAGTGCATTGGTATGGGATATGAAAGCCTGATTTGGTGATTGATCAATTTGGAGATTTGGCGATGGGGCTGAGTAATCCACAAATTGACACATCTCCAAATCATCAAATTCGTTTCTCCTCTTCCCATTTATTCCTGCCATAACCTGCGATCACATGTTTTTCTGAGTGATAAGATGAACGGACGAGCGGGCCGCTTTCTACATAATCAAAGCCAAGCTTGTAACCGATCTCGCGGAATGCTGCGAATTCATCGGGATGCACAAAACGGGCAACGGGCAAATGTTTTTTGGTGGGCTGCAAATATTGTCCAATGGTAATTACATCCACATCCGATGCCTTAAGGTCTTTAAGGGTTTGTATCACTTCTTCTTTTTCTTCACCGAGCCCCAGCATGATGCCACTCTTGGTGCGCATACCCGCTTCCTTTAGTATCTTTAACGTTTCCATGCTTTGCCAGTATTTGGCCTGTATGCGTACCTGTTTGGTAAGGCGTTCGCTGGTTTCAATATTATGACTTACCACTTCGGGCGCTGCATCAATGATGCGTTGTATATTTTCCCTTTGGGCCTTAAAATCGGGTATCAATGTTTCTAAAGTGGTGGTTGGGTTCAATGCTTTTACCGCTTTGATGGTATTGTACCAGATGATGCTACCGCCGTCTTCCAGTTCATCCCTGTCAACAGAAGTGATCACCGCATGCTTTACTTTCATCAGGTTGATGGCTTCGGCTACGCGTTGGGGTTCGTCCCAGTCCACTTCCAGGGGTCTGCCGGTAGCCACATTGCAGAAACCGCAACTGCGGGTACAGATATTTCCCAGTATCATAAAAGTGGCCGTGCCTTCACCCCAGCATTCACCCATATTTGGGCAGTTACCGCTTTCGCAGATCGTATGCAGTTTGTGGGTATCTACCAGGTTGCGCACGTGACGGTATTCTTCACCAATGGGCAGTTTAACCCTTAGCCAGTTTGGCTTCTTTGGCTGCTGTTCTATGATCCCGTCTATAACCGGTAGTTCTGTCATTTAGTAAGATTATGATGCTGATGCAAAGGTAAGAAGTAGAAATTAAATGTAGTTAATTGCTGAATAATGGTATACCCTACAAGAGTGCGACGCAAGGATGATGACATGAGATGCAAATGCCGGTTACATAAAGAGCATAAACTAACCAACCAGCCTATCTCCCTTTTCGCTTTCCAAACATGATGGCAAAATAGGCTGAAAAGAAAAATTGCTTTTGTTTATTGTACAGCATCTGCGGAATTTTTTTGGAATAAAACTCTGCGCATACACCCACTTCAATTGCATTCACCATTTCATTATAACTTCCATAGTCGAAACGTAATGCAGGTTTTAAATATAATCCGGGTGTGAATTTTAAACCATTCCAGCCTGTGCCAAAGCCAGGGCCTGAAACAGTTTGATCGAGGTAGGAATTAACAAAAAGCAGGCTATCGGGAGAATCGTATTTAATATACCGACGCTGCCCCGTAGTGTCTGTGATCTGGAGTTCATAGGGCCGCAATAAACCAAGGGTAAGTCCGCCACCCACATTCGCCGTAACACTCACGCCATTCTTATTACTTTTGTTACCCAGTAAGAACTGTTGCTGAACACCTAGTTTTATCGGGTAAAAGAAATTAAGCTTACCATAAATAAAAGGTGTTGTCTGTGTAGCGTAATAGGTTTCTTTTTCTTCTTTGGTATGTTTACGCTCAGTTATTTCCAATTGGAACAGCGTCGCTTTCTTTACTGACTTCGCTTTGCCTTTTTCGAAAAAAACACCATAGCCGTCACTGGTAAGTTTAGCTCCAAAAAGAAAATGCTTTTTGTATGCTACGTTACCTTCTTCTTCCTGCCGGGCAAGCGCATTCACTTTATCACGCTTTTGCTCCTTGCGGCTCTTGGCAGGTTTTTTAGTCTCCTGGGCAACAGCAGATAAAGAAAGGGTTACTGCTGTAAAAATGAATAATAGTTGTTTCATGTATACTGTTTACTTACGTAAATTTATGCAAAAATACCATCTGCTATCTAAAGATGATACATTTGCGGTAAGAACTGCTGCATTTTTAGGCAATAATAAATGCGAATAATTAAATTTTAACAAATGACTGCTTCCATTGTTTACAAAGGCCAGTTGCGGTGCGAATGTACTCACCTGCAAAGTGGTACGGTCATTGAGACCGATGCACCAACTGATAACAGGGGTAAAGGAGAAAGGTTTAGTCCTACCGATACCCTATGCGTGGCCCTGGCTACCTGCATTGTGACCACGATGGCTTTAAAAGCCACAGACATGCAGATAGAACTTGCAGATACTTCCATTGCTGTTACCAAGCATATGTTGAGTGATCCCCGCCGTATCGGAAAAATTGATGTGATACTTACCTTTCCTGCAAGCTTACAATTATTAGAGAAAGACAGGGTGATCTTACAAAGGGTTGGCGATAATTGCCCGGTGGCAAAGAGTTTGCATCCGGAGCTGAATGTGAATATTGAGTATCATTGGGCCCTCTCCGCCCCCTAAAGAGAGGACATGAATTCTAAGATCTTAAGACTAAAAAAATATAGAGCGATATACGCTTAGTAGTTCTTCCATTAAGGGGCGGAGGCGGTTTTAATTATTTTATTTCCAATACTACAATCCAGGCAACGTTTTTTATCGCAGTATTCATTTTTCAATTGGATGAACGCCTGTGAATCGAATGCATTTTTGTTGGTAAGCGACAATGCTTCAAATCCTTTGGTGATCACATTCTTTTCAGCCCTGATGGCTTCCAGCCATTTGAGCGCTTTGTCTTTGTATTCTTTTTCATTGTGGTGATGACCGTAAGCAAAAATGACAGGGATGATGGCATTAATGAGGATGGTATCGCTCATTTGCGTACCGAGGTGTTTCTTTTTAAATGCACTTGCTTCATCAAATACATAATGATAATGCCAATAGTCATTAGCAGTGATATTTAAAAGTGTTTTTATTTCTGATAATGAATTGGCCGCTTTTATTTTTGAGAATAAATGCACAGTTTGATGAATGAGCATTGCCAGTTGCGCCAAACGCAGGGTAGGGAAATTGGATGGCCTCATCCGCAAAAAAAGTAATGAATGCTGTATCTTTTTAAGTTTATATTTATTTTTAAGAAAACGGTATTCTTTTTGTAAAAGTGTTGGATAATCTTCTGTGAATGTAGTTTCCAGCAAACCAGCCTGTCCAAATAATAATGCTTCCACCTGGTGGATCTGGTGCTTGTGCTTTGAAAGGATATTAACGGAAACAGATCCTGCGATCGCTGCAAAAGCATCGCTATTGACCTTTGCCCCAAAGTTTTTTGCAAGCAGCCACCAGCAGGTTTCTTCCCAGTGTGTATTTGTCTTTTTCAACTGTTCAAAAATGATCGCTGATCTTAACTCCAGCCTTTCTACCAGCAGGCG
Source organism: Bacteroidota bacterium (assembly GCA_025362055.1). Lineage (GTDB taxonomy): Bacteria > Bacteroidota > Bacteroidia > Chitinophagales > Chitinophagaceae > Ferruginibacter. Next base: position 1,082 of record JANYIM010000262.1, on the reverse strand, counting down.
TTCTTTCCATGACAACAGTATTATTTCATTTACCTGCCCAATATTTTTTTCACAGGGAATGAAGCCAGGATTATTTAAGAGCTCATCATATTTTTTCAATAGTAACTTAGAAACTTTATCCTGCAGCACCAATGTTGGAAATGGCAATTGCAATTCAATATCATGCAGCCATACTACATGCAGTATCACATTATTATAATTTTTATCACCGCTATGTTTATGATCCTTCCAGTTGGAGGAGTTGATATGTAGTTCAATGCTACCTGCCCATATTGTTGATCCCACGATGATCTTTGCATCCAAAAAATCGGGGCCCTGGTTGGTATTGTATATGCCGGGATGAATGACCTGCAGCGGTTCCCATTCAATGGTAGTGAGTTCACTTTTATTAAAGTGTTGAAATTGCCAGATATACTGTAGCAGGCGCTCTGTCATAATGGGTACAAATGACTCCCAAAATATAACAGCAAAAATTATTTGCAATGGTGAAAAGGCCGGTGAGTAAGGGTATTTTTCTTCTGACTATAAATTTTGCAGGGCCTGTACTACCCTGCTGACGGGCAATCCCATCACATTATAAAAATCACCGCTTACAGATCGTATGCCCACTACACCTATCCATTCCTGGATGGCATATGCGCCGGCTTTATCGTAAGGGTGGTATTTATCAACGTAAAATTCGATCTGTGCCCTACTGAGTTCATGAAACCAAACCGTGGTGGTATCGGCAAAAGTAATTTCTTTATCCCCCTGTAATATCACAACACCGGTAATTACAAGGTGCTGGTGGCCGGAGAGTTTAGATAGGATATTAATGGCGTCTTGCCTGTCTTTTGGCTTACCGATGATCTCGTTATTGAGGACTACGATGGTATCGGCTGCAAGGATGGGTATTTGGTCAAGGCTTTTGTTTTTAAAATCTTCAAAATTTTTAATTGCCAATGCTTTATTCCTTGCAATGTGAATAGCAATTTCATCTATCGTTATATTTTTCGGGTAAGATTCATCGGTTTCTTTTACCAATACTTCAAATGAAACTTCGGCCCATTCCAGTAATTGTTTGCGGCGGGGAGATTGAGATG
>JANYIM010000261.1 GCA_025362055.1 Bacteroidota bacterium | reverse complement strand
TGAGAAATTTGTTTTTGGGAATTAGGTTTACCATTCAAACCTTCTTTTAAAATTAGTAGGTACTTGCCCTCAATCCCTAATTCCCAATTACTCGCAGAGCCAACTATCGGAGTCGAACCGACGACCTCTTCATTACGAATGAAATGCTCTACCAGCTGAGCTAAGTTGGCATAAAAGATAAAGGTATTATTTAAGGGTAATAACCAGGCCTTTGCAGAAATATTTCCATCAAATCAAATAATATTACTGATCTAAATAGGTGATTATAAGCTAATAAACAATCTTTTTTCTAAATATTTATTACAAGAGTTATAGGCAGATTATTTCTTATATAGATTTATACAATAATATTTAAAGAATTTCGTTTATAGCTTAACCCTTAATCTGAAACCCAATAATATGAAAAAACCTGTACCCCACCTGGCGGTGCTTTTAGGCATCATGCTGATATTTAACTCATGTTCTGTTAGCAAAGACTCCCTTGTTCAACGTAAAAGCGATATCGAAGATTCAAAAGAACCTTCCCTGGCATGCTTTGTTCAGATGAACGATGGAACGATAAGGAATTACACCAGCCTGACATTAGTGACCGGTGTTTTTATCACACCACATTTACTGGCTGATGGTAAGATAAAGATATTTCCTACTGAAATAAAGGCGTACCAGAACAAGGAGCATTATGCCATTTCGCAAGCCACCTTTGCTTCCGGCCGTCATACCTATATTGCAGTTGAAACACTTCCCGGGTTTGCGATACGTGTTGCCAAAGGAAAAGTAAATGTGTATTGCAAACAGTACTATAACGGTTCAATGACAGCCGATGAATTCTTTTTGCAGACCGGCGACGATGGCCAGATTTTCGCATATAGCCAGGGGCTGGTAAACCAGTTGATAAAAGAGACATCCGGTGAATTTGATTTCTTTAGCAGTAAAAAGAATTATATCCATATCCCCAAAAAATATCGCCCCACTGAGGTGGTCGCCACTGATGCGAGCCTTATTTCAAAAAATTAAATGCGGTCGCTGGCCGCTGTCTTCACCGAACAAAAATATTTATTACGCTGCAGAAGGTACAATGCCAACTGCAGCGTTTTTGTTTAAAGCATTTTATGAATCGCTCCTGCTGACCCCAGGGCCAGTTCTATCATTGGGGCCAGTGAGCGCTCGCGTTGATCTGCCGAAATACTTTCCCTTGTTGGGATGATATCCGAAATGGTAAGAATAGTGGCGGCCATTTTATCCAACAATTTAGCATTTGCAAATAAGGCAAACGATTCCATCTCAACAGCGCTGCAACCGTTATCAGCAGCGATCTGTGGCGTTCCCGGGTCGGCCCTGTAAAATATATCGCTCGAATGGATATTACCATTACGGATAGCTGCTTTTAAAGATCCTGTCTTCACCATGTCTGCCGCAGTTTCAATGATGATATCATAGGCTTTTCCCTGGTGACCCACATGATCCGTATCCATGTTACAGGCATATTTTGCATAGGTAGATTCGCTGTACGCCTTATCTACATTAATGATATCATATAAGTTTAACGCGGACGTATAAGCGCCCGCAGTACCGATGCGGATAATGCATTGTACGGGGTATTCATTGTATAATTCAAACGAATAGATCCCGATGGAAGGGCAGCCCATGCCACTGGCACCAATGGTCAAAGGCATTCCCCGGTAAGTACCGGTATAGAAAAACACATTACGCGTACTGCTCACTAAGACAGGATCCTCCAACCAGTTGTCGGCAATATATTTGGCCCGTAATGGATCTCCCGGCATTAAAACGATCGGGGCAATGTCTCCCGCCTTTGCACTGATATGGATACTCATTATAAAAGTTTGATTAAATGAAGATATTTATTTTATCAGGATCAAAAGGGATAGTTTTTAATTATTTTTGATCCGGGCCGGTACAATCACAAAAATAGCGCACATGAAAAAAACGATCTTCTTGCTTTCCTTGATTTTTTCTTTATCAACCCATGCCCAGCAACACCATTATATCGCACCCACGGATACACTCGTAATAAAAAAATTGGCGCAATGGCAATCCTGGAAATTTGGATTGCTCATGCACTGGGGCACGTACAGCCAATGGGGTGTGGTGGAGAGCTGGAGTATTTGTCCTGAAGACGAGGGCTGGACGCAGCGCAATCCCATACACGGTAAAACTTATAATGAATATAAAAAAAATTATGAAACGCTACAGACCACTTTCAATCCCGTAAAATTTGATCCGGCAAAATGGGCCGCCGCTGCAAAAGATGCAGGTATGAAGTATGTGGTCTTCACGACCAAGCACCACGATGGTTTTTGCATGTTTGATACCAAACAAACGGATTATAAGATCACGGACAGTAAAACAGCTTTTTCTGTTAACCCCAAGGCGAATATTGCAAAAGAGATATTTACAGCATTCAGGAGTGAAGGCCTTGCTACCGGGGCCTATTTCTCCAAGCCCGACTGGCACAATGAGAACTACTGGTGGCCTTACTTTCCGCCGAAGGACCGGAGTACGAATTATGATCCAAAAAAATACCCGCAGCGCTGGGATGCATTTAAAAAATTTACGTATGACCAACTGGAAGAGCTGATGAGTGGTTATGGCAAGATGGATATTCTATGGCTGGATGGAGGGTGGGTTCGCCCTGCGAATACCATCGATACTGCCGTGGAATGGGAGCGTGGCATCACTTACACACAGGATATTGACATGCAAAAAATTGCGGCTATGGCAAGGCGTTACCAACCCGGCTTATTGATCGTTGACAGGAGCGTGGGCAATGAATTTGAAAATTATACCACACCTGAACAGCAGGTCCCAGACAAGCCATTATCCTATCCATGGGAAACCTGCATGACCATGGCAGGTAGCTGGAGCCATGTGCCGGGAGATAGATACAAATCATCTGGGCAATTGATACATACACTCATTAAGATCGTGGCAAGAGGCGGAAACCTGCTGCTGAATATTGGCCCGGATGAAAATGGTGAATGGGATGATACTGCTTATGCAAGACTGAAAGATATAGGGGCCTGGATGAAAATAAATGGTGAATCAATTTACGATACGAAGCCACTGATCGACAACAATAATAACCAGTTATTCATGACCATTGCCGATAACAAAAATGCCGCTTATGTTTTCTGCCTGCAGGATCCCGGTAAACCCTTTTCAATTTCGATTGATAATGCAGCCTTGCTGAATTTTAAAAAAGCCACGGTCCTCGGCACTAAAACAACTATCGACTTTAAAAAAGAAAATAACAAAGTAATATTGTCTGCAAATGCAACAGCATTGCAGGGCAAATATGCTGTAGTGGTCAAATGTACCAGGTAGGGTTAATAGTTCATCCCTATTTCCGCTCATAAAGCTATATGCTCATTTAAAATTGTAGCCCTACCTAAAACCGTAAATGACTTATTTTGTAAGTATCTTCTATCTATTAATAAATCACTTCAGATATGAAACTCATTTCAGCAGTATGCCTGGTCGTTTTGTGTGCTTTTAGCAATGGCAAGAATGCACCCGATGTACTAAAGCAAATGTATAAACGCTATGATGGAAAATGGCAGGCCAATTTTACGTTTAACCAAACTACAGAGAATTACCGGCACGATAGCCTGATCAGAACTTCCACCTGGTATGAAGCCATTGTTTACCCCGATAAATTCCGCATCGATTTTGGCGACAGGAAAGAGGGCAATGCAGTCATTTATAATAAGGATTCGGCTTATAATTTCCGCAAGGGAAAACTGGTCCGCACAAGCGTTAATGATGATGACCTTACTTTTTTATTGGGCGGCATGTATTTCTATCCTTTGGATACCGTTGAAGCAAAGATGAACAGGTTTGGATACAGCCTGGATAAATTTCATGAAGATAAATGGAACGACAGGCCGGTGTATGTGATCGGTGCAAATAGTACCGCTGAAAAAACAGACCAGGTATGGATCGATAAGGAAAACCTGGTAGTAGTAAGATTCATTAAATATACTGGGGGCAGGAAAGAAGAAGGGGTCCTTTCGGATCATAAACGTTTTGGTGATGGTTGGTCCGAAACTGCCTGCAGTTTTTATTTTGATGATAAATTATTTCAGAAAGAGACCTATCATGATTGTAAAGCCAATACAGATATTGATCTAAGTATGTTTGACCCTAAAAAATTTTCCATTCCGGCAGCACAATGATGCAAGCACGGCTTGCAACTTATGATGGTCAACTTCATTGTACGCTGATCTTTACTTTCAATCTTATGTCCTCAGAAGAACTCCCTGCGAGCAATTTATACTCCCCGGCTGCCACTTTATATGTTTTGGCCATTTCATCATAATAACGGAGTTGATCAACACCCAGTGAAAAAGAAATGGTTTTGCTTTCATTCTTTTTAAGGAATACCTTTTTAAAACCCTGTAATGCCTTAATGGGGTACAGCGCGGTATTTTCTCCCGCCTTTTTTACATATAACTGCACTACTTCATCACCATCGTATTCGCCGGTATTGCTCAGTTTTACGGATACTGTAATTGTAGCATTTTTACTGACCTGTTTTTTATCAACAAAAATGCTATCATATTTAAAGCTGCTGTAACTTAAACCATAACCAAAAGGATAGAGGGGCTCTTTGTTAAAATAGCGATACGTGCGGCCCTTCATATCATAATTATCAAATGCAGGCAGGTCAGTTACCGACTTATAAAAAGTAACAGGTAAACGGCCCGAAGGATCATGATCGCCAAATAAGATATCGGCCAATGCAGTACCGCCTTCTTCCCCGGGATACCATGCATCAATGATGGCTGGAATATTTTCTTTTTCCCAATTGATTGATAAAGCGCTGCCACCGGTTAGTACAAGCACTATTTTTTTACCCGTTGCATATAATGCTTTTAACAGCTCTTCCTGGTCGGCCGGAAGGTCAAGTGATGTGCGGTCGCCTTTATCAAACCCATCGATTTTTATTTTAAGCTCTTCTCCCTCGAGGTTTGAAGAGATGCCCGCTACAACTATTACCAGGTCTGATCTCCCTGCAACGGCAATAGCACTGTCGAGGTAATTATTTTTTTCTTTTTCATCAGCATATTTGGTATCAGGGCTTTTTGTTCCAGGTGCATATAAGATTTTTACACCCGTACCAAGTTTTGTTTTAATGCCATTTAAAAATGTCACCGGTGCAGTTGGGGTTCCATTATAATTACCCAGTAGCACGTCCACATCATCAGCATAAGGGCCGATAACGGCAATGGTTGCCTGATCTTTTTTTAGCGGTAAAACATTATCCGCATTCTTTAGCAATACCATACTTTCCAATGCCACTTGTTTTGCAAGCGCCCTGTTGTGTGAAGTGTTGTTGTCTTTTAACGAAAGGACAGACCAGGGCACCTGCTGTGGCGGATCGAACATGCCTAGTTTGAATCTTGTTAGCAACAGGTGGAATAAAGCGCTGTCAATATTTTTTACCAAGGAAGGGTCTTGTTGTACCGCTTTTTTTAATTCGCCCATTTCCGGGCCGCAACTAAGATCGCTGCCAGCAAGTAAAGAAGCTACAGCCGCTTCTTCTTCATTGGCATAAGTTTTATGAAAACCAACCATATCCGAAATGGCCCAGCAATCCGTAACGATGTGGCCGTTAAATTTCCATTTGCTTCGCAGGATATCTTTTAACAGTCGGCCGCTTGCACAGCAGGGCGCCCCTTCAAAACGGTTGTAGGCGCACATTACGCCTTCTACCTTTGCATTTTTAACGAGGGCTTCAAATGCAGGCAAATAGGTTTCGTACAGGTCTTTGTCGGATACTGTTACATTAAATGAGTGACGGGTGGCTTCGGGCCCGCTGTGCACTGCAAAATGTTTGGCAGTGGCGGCAACTTTTAAATATGCAGCGTCATCGCCTTGCAACCCACTTACATAGGCCGTTCCAATTTGTGCAGTAAGAAAAGGGTCTTCTCCGTAAGTTTCCTGTCCACGGCCCCATCGCGGGTCGCGGAAAATATTAATGTTCGGCGACCAAAAGGTCAATCCCTCGTAATTTGCATTGGCTCCGTTCTTTGCAAGCGCTTCATTGTATTTAGCCCTTGCTTCCGTGCTTACGGCATCGCCCATTTGCTTTATCAACGCTATATCCCAGGTAGCAGCCATTGCGATCGCCTGCGGGAAAACAGTAGCCACGCCATTCCTGGCCACGCCATGCAGGGCCTCATTCCACCAGTTATAAGCGGGTATGCGTAGGCGTTCTATTGCAGGTTGGGTGTATTGCAGGAAAGCGATCTTCTCATCGGTTGTCAATTGCTGCATTAAAAGGACAGCCCGTTTTTCAAAAGATAATTTTGTATCCAGGTAACTTCCGGTATTATGCTGCGCAGTTGAGCTGCAATAAGTAAATGCAAAGAATGGTAAAAGAAATTTTAAAGGAGAGATGTTGAACCCGTTTTTCATGCTACTAAAAATAAGGTATTTCATGTAATGTTAAGAAGGGGCAGTATGCTTTTTTACCTGTATAATCACCATCTTGGAAGTAGGCGTATTGCTTTTATCAGCAGTACTGTTAATGGGAACCAACACATTAGTCTCCGGGAAATAGGTGGCAGTACATTTTTCAGGAATGGAGAAGGGTATGGCGATGAATTGCCTGGCAACGCGTTCAACTCCGCCATTATAATTAAAAATATTGACCACATCATTGGGTGCAAGCCCAAGTTCAGCGATATCTTTTTCGTTCATGAAGATAACCCGCCTTTCATTCAATATTCCCCGGTAGCGGTCATTGAGGCCATAGATCGTTGTATTGAACTGGTCGTGGCTCCGAATCGTCATCATCATAAGTTCCCCGGCTTCTAATTCCTGCTTTGGAATGGTAGCGATATTAAAGGCCGCTTTCCCGTTGAATGTGTCAAAACGCCCGTCCCTGTTAGCATTGGGCAGGTAAAATCCGCCCGGCTTTCTTACTCTTTCATTATAGGATTCAAATCCTTTGAATACTTTTTCAATGTCAGTACGGATATTATCATAATGCTGCTCATACCCATCCCAGTTTATTACAGAACGGTTACCCATAGTTGCTTTTGCCAGCCGGCAAACAATGGCCGGTTCACTCAATAATTCTTTTGATACGGGTTTCAGTTTCCCTTTCGACATTTGTACAACACCCATCGAGTTTTCGCAGCTAATGAACTGTGCTTTACCATTGATCTCATCTTTATCGCTACGGGCCAGGCAGGGGAGTATAAGTGCTTCCTTTCCGTGAACGAGGTGGCTGCGGTTAAGCTTGGTAGAAACATGCACCGTAAGTGCACAGTTGCTTAAAGCTGTTGCAGTATAATTGGTATCCGGTGTTGCAGAAAGAAAATTACCTCCCATCGCAAAGAAAAGTTTTACAGTGCCGTTGTGCATGGCATGAATGGCATCCACCGTATCAAATCCGTGTTGTCTTGGCGGATCAAAATGAAAGACGTTTTCCAATTTGTCTAAGAATGTTGCGGCAGGTTTTTCATAGATGCCCATGGTGCGGTCGCCCTGCACATTGCTGTGCCCCCGAACGGGACAGGTACCGGCTCCCGGTTTGCCAATACTGCCTTTCAGCAATAAAAGGTTCACGATCTCTTTAATGGTATCCACCGCATTTTTATGCTGTGTTAATCCCATTGCCCAACATGCGATGATCTTATTTTTATGCTTAAGTATTGCTGCTACCTCACGGATCTGCTTAAGCGAAATACCACTGGCCGCAGAAAGGTCTTCTAATTTTTGTTTCCTGAGATGGGTGGTAAATGCTTCGTAGTTTTCGGTATGCTCCTGTATGAATCCATTATCGAATACGGTACCGGGATATTTTTTTTCTTCCTGCAATAAGACCAGTTGGATGGCTTGTAGCAGGGCCATATCACCGTTTATTTTTACCGGTAAAAAAATGTCTGCGAGTTTTGACCGTATTCCCAAAACACCTCTTATTTTTTGCGGGTTGTCAAAACCCATCAAACCTGCTTCCGGCAATGGATTCACTGCAATGATGATGGCACCCTTGTCCTTTGCTTTTTGTAAAGCGGTGAGCATGCGGGGATGATTGGTGCCCGGGTTTTGTCCCAGTATGATGATCACTTCCGCTGCATACAGGTCTTCTAATTTCACCGAGCCTTTACCAATACCCAGCGACTCTGTTAATGCAACACCACTTGACTCATGACACATATTGGAACAATCCGGTAAATTATTGGTGCCAAATTCACGCACGAACAACTGGTATAAAAAAGCGGCTTCATTACTGGTCCTGCCCGATGTATAAAATACGGCTTCATCAGGCGATGCAAGCCTGTTCAAATGTTTCGCGATCATGCTAAAAGCATCGGGCCAGGAAATGGGTTGATAATGTGTTGCACCTTCCGGCAGGTACATCGGCTGTGCAATGCGGCCCTTCTTGCCGATCTCGTGGTCGGTTAACCGTGACAGTGAGCATACATCGTTTGCAGCAAAAAATTCCGGCAACAGTTTCTTCGTAGTAGCTTCTTCTGCAATCGCTTTTAAACCATTCTCACAATACTCTGCCATGGCAGAACGGTCATCATCAGGATCGGGCCATGCACAGCCCGGACAATCATAGCCTTTTTTCTGGTTCAGTGCCAGTGCGGCTTTTATTGCACGTAAGGGCCCCATTTCACTAAGCATATGTTTTACACCTTCCATCACTGCGGGTACACCTGCGGCTTTGGTAGCGGGCTTTGTCAACTGCAGGTGCAGCAGGCCCTCCGGGTTTTGGGCATTGATCGTATCGTATGTTTTATCATTCACTATTTACAAGCGCCGGCGGGGTTTTCGTAGTTATCGGACTGGTCTTCCAAAACTTCCCCGTCAATGCATTTGAGATCTTTTTCCAGTAAAAGAAATAATTTTTTATCACCCGGCAACTGCATGTTATTTTGAAAACCCATTGCATCCGTATGAACAAATGCTTCAGCAATTGCCGGAGGTATTTGCATGATGATCCTGTTATTGGAAAAAGCAGCGGTTATTTCAGTGGAATTATCGTCGGACCAGATCGCGTAAGTAAATCTTGCATCACCAAATTCGGTATGTTCTTCCAGGATTTTTTCTTTACCAAACTTTTCTGTTTCAGAACGGGTAAGGCGTATGCGGATGGAATTATTTTTTATGCGGATCTTCATAAGCTAAATTACAATTCTTTGTGCACCTGAATAAATATTGAATCTTTTGTTGCGAAGGAAACCGATCAATGTCATATCAAAGGATATGGCTGTTTCAACAGCAAGACTGGATGGGGCGCCTACTGCCGTTATTATTTTTATACCGGCCATGGCGGCTTTCTGTATCAATTCAAAACTAATACGCCCGCTTAAAAATAAAATATGATCATTGAGTGGTAACATATCGGCCAGCATTGCTGCACCGATCAGTTTATCCAATGCATTGTGCCTGCCTACGTCTTCTTTAATAAGCAATAAGTCGCCCTTATTGTCAAAAAGTGCCGCAGCGTGTAATCCCCCTGTTTGTTCAAATACATTTTGACGGCTGCGTGCCATTGCAGGCAATTGATGAATAAGAGATGCGGGATACTGTTCATCATTTGTTGTATGGGAAAGCAGGCAAACTGTTTTAATGGCGTCAATGGAAGTCTTGCCACATACGCCACAACTGGAACTCGTATAAAAATGTCTTTCCAGTTTATCTATATTGATAAGGACCGCAGGCTTTAGTGAAAGAATGACAACATTTTCGTCGCCTGTAATTTTTTTTGGTAACACATCGATCTCGTTATTTGATGCTATGATCCCTTCTGTAAATAAAAAGCCCGTGGCAAGTTCTTCATCATTGCCGGGGGTGCGCATCGTCACAGAAATTGTTTTTTGCAAGCGGTGCCCGGCAGTGCCATATTCCAAACGGATTTCCAGTGGCTCTTCCGAAGCAAGGATGTCATTTTCATTTGCAAGATGAGCGCCATTTATTTTTTGTACCGGTAGTTTTACTGTTTGAGGCATGTTATAAAACTACAAAACTTGTATTATTCTGCAGTTTCTCTTTTTATTTCTTCCAATGCACTCAGGTGATCGCTCATCGTATCAATACTCCGGATCCTTTGCATTTCCTGTGGACAAACTTTACAAGCATTCACCTGTATTAGAACAGCCTGCAGGGAATATTGCCGCAGATTAAAATTTTCCAGGACAGTAGCAGCAATTTTTTTTTCATAAACCGCCAACAAGGGTTCGTATACCTTAGCTGATTCATTAAAAAAACATACAGCGTCAGCGATATTATCCCTGCTGTCCAGTAATTGTAAAAGATCTTCTTTCCTGATAAATGGATGATCGCAGGCAATTACAAATAAGCTATCGTTGGGGTATTGTTCAAAAACGGTGAGTAATGCAGCCATGGGGCCGGTGTTCTTATATTTTTCATCATCAACAATAAAAGCATGACCGGCATCAATGCCACCCGCCTGTTCACTATTGCAGGAAAGAAAAACCTTTTTACAAAGCGGTTGCAGCAGATCATACAAATAATAGCGTTGCGCCAGGCCGTGATAATCCAGCAGGCTTTTATCCTTGCCCATCCTGGTACTTTGTCCGCCGCATACAATTAAACCAATGGGTTGTTCCATTATTAATATATTGAAAAACCTGGATTTCAAAAGTAAGCAGTAATAATAGAAAAAATACTACGGTGATCAACATATCTAACTACAATAATGATCAGCTGCATTGTATACATTTGTTGGCACTGCTGCAACCACATCTATGAAAAACCTTCCTTTTGGCGAAGGTTTTTTTATTCCCCTTCGTACCTTCATGTTATGACCATTTCAGCAGCTTCAACAAATGATATTCCTGTATTGGTACCATTGATCAACAGCGCTTACAGGGGTGAGGCTTCCCGCAAGGGATGGACAACAGAGGCCGACCTGCTGGAAGGTGACCTGCGAACTGATGCACCCACACTTTTAGAAACAATGAATAAGCCGGGAGCTGCTATTTTAAAATGTACTTCGGAAGAAGGTGTGATCATCGGTTGCGTATACCTGCAAAAAGAGGAGCGGGGCCTGTACCTGGGTATGCTTACGGTTTCGCCCGAGTTGCAGGCGGCGGGTATTGGTAAACAATTACTGGCGGCGGCTTCCATTCATGCAAAAGAAAATGATTGCCCGGTTATTTTTATGGGTGTGATCTCTTTGCGCCACGAACTGATCGCATGGTATGAACGGCATGGCTATCATTTGACGGGCAAGACAAAGCCCTTGCCCGATGATCACCGCTTTGGCATTCCCACACAACCCATGGAATTTGCATTGATGGAGAAACCTATTAGGCTTTAATAAATGAAACAGCAACTCTCACATATAGCATTGATCGTTGATGATTACGATAAAGCTATCGAATTCTATACCCAAAAACTTCAATTCATACTGGTAGAAGATACCGTGCTAAGTGAAACAAAACGTTGGGTGCGGCTAGCACCAAGGGGTTCATCAACGGGCTTATTACTTGCAAGAGCTGTTAATGAAGAACAAAAAAGCAGGATAGGAAATCAAACAGGTGGACGCGTCTTTTTATTCTTATATACGGATGATATTGAAAGAGATATTAAAAACATGCGGGAAGCCGGGATCAGGTTTGTAAGGGAGGCAGTTAAAGAAAGCTGGGGAACGGTTGCCGTGTTTGAAGATATCTATGGCAATTTGTGGGACCTGATAGAACCCGATACGGTGCCATAACTGAAATAAAATTTCTGTTGATATGAGGCTAGAAGCCGCGGCTGGAAGGGAGAAACAGGCAAATTCAAAATTATTTATGGTATCGTAAAAACTCCTGGAACATACTATTCCCATCCTTGTTACTTATGGCTGGGCCTTCTTTGGTCGTCCAGGATTGGGATTTAATTCTAAATTATGTACTTTTATAAAAATTGTACAATATGAAGATCTTCGTTATTGGCTTACCTTACGACCTTGATGATGCGGAACTGGAAGAAATATTTGAAAAATTTGGTACGGTCGCTTCCGCAAAAGTTGCCATTGACAGGGAAACAGGCAAAAGCCGTGGATTTGGATTTGTAGAAATGCCCGACAGTACCGAAGCAAAAGACGCCATTGAGAACCTCAACGATATTTCACTGGGTAAAAAACCGCTTGTAGTTAAGGAAGCCGAAGAGCGCAGCAGCGGGCCCGGCAATAAAGGCGGGTATAATAAACCCGGCTTTAATAAAGACCGTAATCGCTATTAATTCTTCCCTCGTCATTGTGTATATATCTCTTTTGAGGCCGGGAAAAAACAACTCACCTGCAAATATTTTTCCATAAATTGGTTACCCGTCCCTGTCTTTGATAGTCTAATGCCTGAACGACTATTAAAATCAAGTTATAAAAAATGGACGCACATCACATCATAGGAATGGCCATCGCCATCGTTGCCATCATTGGCGGATTAGGAATTGCTCTTTATGTTCTTCAAAAAGCCTTTCAACAGGAGTTCATGGAAAAGACAATGAACCTGGAGAACATAAGCAAGGAAAGATTATTGCTGATAGAGAAAGGCATGGATCCTTCCCTGGCCAATAAAAAGAAACGCGAAGGCAGTAGCCCCCTGCTCTGGGGCTTATTACTTGCGGGCGTTGGTTTTGGCGGATTCGCAGGTTACCTGGTGGCACATAATTTTAACCTGAGTGGAAGTATCCTCATACACTCGGGCGGGTTATTCTTTGGTGGCGTTGGTTTAGTACTCTATTATATTATTCAACGAAGAAGTGATGCTAAAAAGGCAAAATAAATGGAGCTTTTTTATATCAGGCAGATCATTGAAGGAGACATTTCGCATTTTCCCTATTTTGTGGAAACCTATAAGGATATGGCTTTTGCCATCGCTTACCGTATCACTAATAACAGGGAGGATGCAGAAGAAATAGTGCAGGATGCATTTGTAAAAGCATACCGGTCATTAGCAAAGTTCCGACAGGATTCAAAGTTCTCTACCTGGTTATTTCGTATAGTAGTGAATCTTGCGCTTACTAAAATAAAGAGGAACGAAAAAAAGATCGCCAGTGATATTGAGATCAGTGAGTTGCCAGACAATATGATAGAAAGTGTTGAAGCAATGTACAGGGGGCTGTCTGAAACAGAGCAAAGAACACTCATCAATACTGCCCTGGATGAAATGGGCAGGGAAGACAGGTTGTTGCTTACCCTGTATTACCTGAATGAGAATTCCATTGATGAGATCAAAGACATCACCAGTATCTCACCTGATAATATTAAAATGAAATTGCACCGTGCAAGAAAAAAAATGTATGGCCGGTTGAATAAGCGGCTTGAACCAGCAATTAAAGAAACTGTATGATGGAAAATGCACAGCCGGAAAAAGGCACAAGCTATATACTGCATAACAGCCGCCTGGAATTAAATGATCCGGGTTTTAGTAAAATTGTGCTTCAAAAGATCCAACAGGAACGTAACCGGAAAATAAAGATCCAACTCTGGATAAGGTATTCCCTGATCATGGTATCGTTGCTGCTGGTCCTTTTATTTGTGATCTTATCTTCGAATATCGACCTTGGCCAATTTAGTTCCCTGCTAAGTAATGAAGACAGTGCCCAGTTGCAGGGATTATTCGGGTATTTTATCCTGCCCCTGTTGTTGTTGCTGGGCTTTAAAAGGCTGCTTGATACAAGGATCAGGAATTAGCGACGTGGATTTATCAACATTTTCCTGCAATTTTTGCACTTTTCTTGATTCCGGCCCTGCCAGGATTATCTTTACGTTAAATCTTAAAAAGTAGTAGTACAATTGAAAGTTTTTTTTATACTTTGATCTAAAACTGATCAGTTATGGAGAATACTAATTACGCAGGCAGGAAAGAACTATTGAAATTTTCTTCCAAATCATTTGACGATACCATAACGTATGAAAAAGTACACCGTCATCTGCGTGACATAAATGATACGATAACAGAAGAGGATATTAAAAATGTGCGGACAAATTTTCATTCGCATCCGGTGAATTCATCTGCAGAAATTGAAAAAATACCGGCTGCAGCAATAAGTGCTTAGTTACAACGATACTTACCAGAGGAGTATTATTTATTACTTATTTTCTTTTCAAGTAAGGTGGCAAGATAATCACATATCGTTCCCCAATCCTTCCTCCATTTATCTTTTACAAATGAGTTTCCTGCGTCGGATACATTCAGTTCATTTTTATCTTTGTTCCAGGAACTATGTATGCTGATGCCTCCCCGGTCATACACTTCACCTTCTGTCCTGGACTCTATCCTGCTATATTTATTTTGTTTCAGTATGCCGTATAATGCATCCATTTCCATATCACTTAAAATGAATTTGTTTTTTACTTCCTTACCAGTATCACTCTTGATGTAGATACAACTGTCTTTGGAAAGGAATAAGTTTTCACTGAGATCCACCATGCCAGCATCAACATGATAGGTCAATGAAAAATCTATTGGCCTGCTTGCGGGTAATTTGTCATCCTGTGCCGGCGATTTACAACCTATGAAAAAACAGCCAGCCAGCATAATAAATAGGAATTTCATCTTTTCTTATTTCGACAGTTAAAGTATAAAGAAGGTATCTGTCCATAATTTGTGAACTCCCTTAGCGTCCATAGGATCCTGCGAAGGGCCGCCGGCCAGGGGTTTTAGCCCGGCAGGTTACCGCAGCAGTATTGTAGAGCCCTGGCGATGATGCGTTACGCCATCCACGTCAACGGCTTCGATCATCCAAATAACGGTTTGTAATTCCTGTAGCACATTACCCGTCTTGCCATCCCATCCCGGCCTGTCGCTTTTCATTTCAAATAGCAACTTGCCCCAGCGGTCGTAGATCCTGAAGTAATTCACCTTGTCAAATCCCATGAGTGTGGGGCGTAAATAATTATTCAGTGTAGTTCCCGGTGTAAACGCTGTGGGTACATAGATCTCAATTTTTTTATGGGTCTTTACATATTGCGTATCCACGGTAATGCAGCCCGATAAGGTTTTTAAGGTAACGAGGTATAATTGCGGGTCCTTGCCTTTGAAGAACGGCGTATAGCTGTTCCTGTTATCAAGGAAGAAGGCAGGGTTCCAGGATACATTGCTGCCAATATTCCTGGCCTTTAAGGGTTCTGGGAACAGGATCACTGCATCCTTTACCGGGTAAGTGATACCGGGTGCAGGTGCATCCACAGCGATCGTATGTTGCATGGTATCGGAAGGCGATGGGCATTGCACTGAATTCACCGCCAGCTTAATGATGTAGTTGCCTGGCACCGGATAGCTATACACAGGGCTTTGTTGGGTAGATACCTGGCCATTGCCGAAATCCCATAAATAATTCAGGGTGGATGTGGTATTGTTAATGGTTTTATTGATCACGGGTACGGGCAAGTTGATACATATTGGTTGTACTGTAAAGTCTGCCGTTGGATTCGGGTACACGGTAACGTTAGCCTTGCTGCTGTCTGCGCAACCATCGGTGGTGCTTACCAGCAATTTTACGGTGTAGCCGCCGGCTTTGGCATAGCTATACGTTACATCCTGCGCTGTGGATAAAATGCCGTCGCCAAGGTCCCAGTTATATTGCACTGCCCCCGAAGTGATCGTACTGCTGTTCGTGAAAATGAACTGGTTGCCTTTATTACACTGGGTAAGGCTATTGTGAGTGAACCCTGCTACCGGGCTAGGGTACACGGTCATGTCGTATGATACCTGGTCTGTACATCCGCCACCGGCATCTGTATGTAATGTAACGGTATACGTACCCGGCAGGGCGTAAACATGGGTAACATCTTTTGAATTAGTGGTATTACCATCGCCAAGATCCCAGTTATAAGAAATGGTAGCGCCAACAGTGAAAGTACTGGTATCAGTAAAAATGAACTGGTTATTTTTATAACATTGTGCCACTTTATTGACCTTAAAGCCTGCCTTGGTACTTGGAAAAACGTGCAGGGTAACAGAACTGCTGTCTGCACAACTACCATTACCGCTTATACGCATTTTTACGATATAGGTACCCGGTTGCGGATAGCTATGCGTAACGTCTGCAGCTGTTGCCGAAGTACCGTCACCAAATGTCCATAAATATTGCGGGGTGCCCGACGGAGGTGAACTGGAATTGATAAATACAAAAACGTTCCCGTCATAGCATTCATTTAAATTATTGACATTAAACCCTGCCACCGGGCTTTGATAAATGTTGATCTGCTGTATCCTTGTATTAAAACTACATCCTGCGAAACTAAACAAGGTGGCATAGTAAGCCCCTGTTTGAGTAATATTATACTGTACCTGGTTGGCGCCTGCTATAGGGCCGCCATTGAAGTACCATTGAATACTGTCTGCACCCGAATGTACTTTTAGCGCAACGCTTTGCCCGCTTGCCGAGCAATAATTCGCAGGACCGATCACTTGCAAGGTCGTATCATAATTCACAACATTTATATTCACTGTATCCCTGGTAAGGCAACCTCCGCCATCATGCATTACCGTTAGTACATATTGCGTGGAAGCAGTAACAGTTGCTGTAGGATTTGCAATATCGGGGTCGTTGAGGCCCGTAGGCGGATTCCAATGATATACAAGTCCGAGCAGGGGAGGTGCCCCCAATTGTACCGTGCTAATGCTGCTGTTACAGAAGGAGGTATCCCTGCCTGCATATGGATGAATGGTTAATGTATCCCATAAATTTGCAGTAAGGGTATCCTTGCAACCATAACCGTTATATGGTATCAGCTCAACTTTTATGATCGAACCGGAAAGTGGTGGCGGACTAAGATGTAATACCTGTGTTGTTCCGAGTATTTGTGTGAAGTTACTGTTGAACCATTTATAATTCTGGTAACCAAATGGCGCTGAAACATTGATGGCGGTATCATCCGCACAAAATGTAGCACCTACAAATGAACTGCTACACTCCGTATTCAGGTCAATATAAGCATAACCAAAATGAGCATTAAAAGTGCAATCGGCAGTTTTAAAAAAGATCTGGATTGTTTTACCCGCATTACCATCCAGGTTTATTGAGTTAGCCGACCAGTCTTTGCACCAGACGGGTGTTGCTCCCCCCGGATTCGGTGATAAAAAAAATCCCGGCAAACCTGCCGATGCAATGAAAGCAAAGGAAGAACAGCCTACTGAAGTGCCGTCCGTAAGATTCTCAATATCAATTTCCATCCTGGGTTGCTGGTAAGTTTGGTGCCCTGGATCCTGGAATACAACGGCATAATGATAGATGAGGCTGAATTGATCCTGCCCTGGCGGAATAGTAAATGTATAGGAAACCCCCTCTGCCTGTGCGCCCCCTGAATTATTTCCCAGTTTTATGCAGTGATTACTTCCATTTGGACAAATTTGTGAAAACCCCCCATAAGGGTCTAACTGGGCTACCGGGCCCCGGGTCAACATCGTATGCCTGTTTGTGATAGGGCCACCGGATGGGCTAAGACTAATTACATTGGTAGTTCCGGATGTGGTCACATTTCCCGTATAGCACACCCAGCCATTGAAAGTGCCTTCTTCAAAATCAAGATTGGGAGGGCATTGGGCAAACGAAACATTGCAACTTACAATGATCAACAAAGGCAGCAATAAATATTGAAAACCGATGCGTTGAAACAGTATTTTGCTCTTGTAAAAATTGCTCATTTCAGTCTAACTCGTTTTAGCCGACTGAAAGATAAGTCTAAAATTGATGTGTAACAAGCCTGGAAAGCCTGTAACCGTGAAAAACTATTAAAAGATACCTGGTACCGTATATTATTTCAACAAGTGAAAAATGTTTCGCTATATTATCCTTGTATCCGGTTCAGTATTCCGTTCGTTAATTAGCCCTTCTTCCTCCACCGTGCTTGGGATAATCATTAGATCGCTGCTGATTTCCCTGGTTATTATTATTATCCTGCCTGTTGTGCGTCCTTTCCTGCTGCACGGGCTCTGTTCGCTGTTCTTTTATTGGAGGGCCCTGGAATTGCGGGTGCCTTTGTTGCTCTTTTCTCTGAAAATTGTCCTGGTTTTGTCTTTGTTGCTCCTGTTGTTGAACTTGCTGATGCCTTTCCTGTTCTTTTTTCTGGAAATTATCTTGCTGTTGGGCTTGTTGGTGTCTTTGTTCTTCTTTTCTCTGGAAATTATCCGGTTGCTGAGCCTGTTGGTGTCTTTCCTGTTCCTTTTTTTGAAAATTATCTTGTTGCTGGTTATTATTATCCTGCCTGTTGTCCCTGTTCCAATTATCATTCCTGTTGTTATTATTGTTATTATATGCAACCCTGTTCTCTGGCCTGTCGCGGTAATCAATCCTT
>JANYIM010000248.1 GCA_025362055.1 Bacteroidota bacterium | reverse complement strand
CTTCTTAATCTTGTCACTAAATGCGGTTTTAAATTTTTCTATTTTAGGCCTTATAACATAGCGACAGTATGATTCTTCACCATGATTTATAAAATAATTATGGTGGTAATTTTCTGCTTCATAAAATTGTACAAAAGGTTCTATTGAGGTTACAATTGGTTTACTAAAGGTTTTTGCATTAGTTAATTGCGCAATATAGTTTTTTGTAATTTCTTTTTGTTCTTCAGTATGATAAAAAACTACGCTGCGATATTGAGTACCAATATCATTGCCTTGCATGTTAAGCGTAGTAGGGTCGTGGGTTTGCCAAAATACCTCCAGCAATGCTTCAAAAGATATTTGTGAGGGGTCGTATTCAATTTGCAGACATTCCGCTGCGCCGGTTGTGCCCGTGCAAACTTCTTTGTAGCCTGGATTTGCTACATGTCCGCCGCTGTAGCCGCTGGTAACTTTTAATACGCCTTTTACCTGTTGAAATATGGCTTCGGTACACCAGAAGCAGCCATTGCCAAGGGTAGCTGTATCGATCATTGTTTCTGTCATGGTAATATTAATTACGCAAAATTACTTAGCTTAGTTTAGCATACAATTTTTATTTGAAGAAGTTTAACAATTGCAGCCCCAACCGCAGTTGAAAACCCTGTCGGCGGATGAATGGAATTACGTTTTTCTATAACTGCTGTCGGGTTTTCAACTTTCTATAACCGCTGTCGGGGTTTTCAACCGCCGACAGGGTTATTAAAAAGCGATGCATTTATTTTTAAACGTGAAAAGGATGGAACCACGCCCTGGGAGGAATTGCAGGTGGAAGACGTGAAGAATAGAAATTAGCAAGTAGTGCGTGAATAAGAAATCTTGAAAAAACGAAATCCGGTAAATTGATTATAGCTATCACTCCCTCTCCAAATCGAGAGAGTAGGGCGAGGCTAAAAACAAAAATTCCCTGGGAAAACCAGAGAATTTTTATTGTCGGCGGAGAGAGAGGGATTCGAACCCCCGGAAACTTGCGCTTCAACGGTTTTCAAGACCGCCGCATTCGACCGCTCTGCCATCTCTCCGCGGCAAAAGTACGGTTACGAGTATTTTATTCCAAAAGTTTTATGAAAATTGGCTTATTAAAACGCTGAAAGCCTTTACAGAACGGCCTTTTTAACTTTACCGCTTTTTTCGGCGTGGATGTTCTTAGTGGAGTTTCGGATGCATAATTCCGTTTGTAGTGGTATGGTCTCAAATTCGGTGACCGGCCTTTTACTTTCGATCAGTTTAATGAGTAATTCGGTGGCGATCTGTCCCATTTCAAAAGCAGGTTGTTTTATTGCGGTAAGACTTGGTTCGATCAATTCAACGAGTGGCGAATTGGTGAAACCAACCAAACCTACGTCTGCAGGCACTTTTATATCCAGCGCTTTCAGCGATGAAAGGGCGGAGAGCATAAGCCGGTCGCCTGCACAAAAAATAGCATCGGGCCGGTTCTTTAACTGCATCAGTTCTTTAATGGCATTTTCAACTTCGCCAATGATCATCCCGCCATGGTTGCAGTACTTGATATAGTCATCATTTACGGAGATATTATTATCCACTAATGCAGCCTTGTAACCATTCAACCTTTCCCTGGAAATATATAAATGCGATGAACTGGTAAGATGAGCGATCTTTTTAAAACCTGCATTGATCAAATGCTGCACTGCATCATAAGCGCCTTTAAAATTATCTACTACCACTTTATGTGTTTCAATCTCGTCTGTTACCCTGTCAAAAAAAACAATGGGTAACCCCTTTTCATGTAATTTTTTAAAATGATCGATGCGATCTGTTTCGGCGGAAAGCGATACCAGCAGGCCATCTACAGACCGTGACGAAAGGTGTTCCACATTCACCACTTCGCGTTCATACGACTCATGGCTTTGTGAAATGATTACGTGGTAACCCCGGTTATAGGCAATGGATTCAATGCCATTGATGGCCTGTGAAAAAAAGGTATTGGCGATCTCGCAAACCACTACGCCAATGGAGCGGCTCCTGCGTTCTTTTAAACTTAATGCAATGGGATTGGGCCGGTAATTGAATTGTTCGGCATACTCCATCACCATCCGCTTGGTTTCCTGGCTGATCTCGTGGCTTCCCCTGAGCGCCCTGGAGATCGTAGAAGTTGAAAGGCCAAGTGCTTTGGCAATATCTTTTATGGTGATGGCTTCGTACATTTTTTAGCCCGTCCGATCGCTTATTTTAGTTAGGAATCATTGTTTTAAGCACTTATTGATATGTTTGCAATCGATACCGGCAACGATTGCGTAAAAAAAGTAATTCAATAATAAATAATTGTTAAAAAATCTATGTAGCATTGGGTTGCCAAAACTCCTTCTAAAATACGAATAAGTTTTGATCTAAAAGTGATTGCTATTAATTATAAAGGTCTCTGATTTTATTTTTGTATTACTAAACACTGCTATATGAAGAAACTATCCATTTTTCTTACAATCTTATTTTTTATTCCTGTAACCTTACTGGCGCAGAAAACCGTCAAGGGCCGGATCCTGGATGATACTGGAAAACCCTTGTCGGGCGTGACTGTTGTGGTTAAAGGTTCTAAAAAAGGAACGCAAACCGACAAAGATGGTAACTACACCATTGTTGTTCCTTCAACAGGCAACCCGGTTTTGACCATTTCTCACATTGGCTTCGGATCCAAAGATATCGCTGCTGATGAGAGTGCATCTTCCGTGTCGATGGTGCATGAAGCTACCACAGGAGAAGATGTGGTGGTGATCGGTTACCAGACCATCAAGCGAAAAGACCTTACTGCGGCTGTTTCTTCTGTTAGTGCAAAAGACCTGAAAGATATTCCCATCAATTCTGCTGCTGAAGCACTGAACGGAAGATTGGCCGGTGTTACTGCTACAACTGCTGAAGGTTCGCCGGATGCCCAGGTAAGAATAAGGGTACGCGGAGGAATGTCGATCAGCCAGGATAATTCACCTTTGTTTATTGTAGATGGTGTGCAGGTAGAAAATGCCCTTAACACCATTTCACCACAGGATATTCAATCTATCGACGTATTGAAAGATGCTGCTGCCACTGCTATTTATGGTGCAAGGGCTTTAAACGGTGTTATCATCATCACCACAAAAAGTGGAAAGCCCGGTAAGATGAAAGTGACCTACAATGCCAATGTGGGCATAAAGTTCCTGGCTAAGAAATTGAAAGTATTAAGCCCATATGACTATGTTGTTTATCAATCTGAAAGATCAAGGGGTAGCAGTGCAGATAGTTTGACCTTTGCCAAGAATTTCGGTACAACATGGGACACCCTCGCAAATTACCTCACGGTAAGGCCGGTTGACTGGCAGGAAGAAACTTTTGGAAATACAGGTGTTTCAACAACACATAACCTTAGCCTCTCCGGTGGAACTAAAGCATGGACCTACCTTTTTGGATACACTTTTAATTACGACAGGGCGGTAGTGGTAGGCTCGGCCTATAAAAGGCATTTACTGAATTTTAAGAATGATTTCAATATTTCTAAAAAACTGAAAGCGGGACTTAGCTTCAGGGTAGGGCACCAGGATGTATATGGCGCAGGTGTTTCTGATACAAAAGGATCTTCGTATAACCGGCTCCGTAATGCTGTTAAATACAGGCCCTTCCTTTCATCAGGTGAGGATATTGAAGCCCTTGATCCATTGGCTGACCCCAATGTTGGTAATGGATTGAACCTGGTGAATCCGTTGACACTGGCGGCTTCCGAATACAGGTCAAAAGTAACCAGCACCTTTAATATTACAGCAAGTGTTTCCTACAAGTTATTAAAAAATCTTACGCTCAAGACTACCTTTAGTTTTGATAATAATTACCTGAAAGATCAACAGTTCAGCGATACACTCACACCATATTCCATTATATCAGGTTCAAGGAAGCCGATCGCACAAATGGATTCTACCAGGAAAAAAACGACTACTAATTCCAATACTATACTCTATTCTGTAAAAGGATGGAAGAAAAATCATGACCTGGATGTATTGATCGGTGAAGAGACCTATGATTACAGAACTGATTTCAAATCGCTGCTGGTTAAACTGTATCCAAGTTTTACGGATCATGATGTGGCGTTTCATAAACCTTCCTTAGGTACGCCTTTTGCCGGCTATTCACCGGAAAAACATACGGTAACCCGGTATACAAATGCCTCTTTTTTTGGCAGGATAAATTATTCATTCAAGGACAGATATCTTTTGTCATTGAATGCGAGGTATGATGGGGCATCAAAATTTGCACCCGGTAAGAAATTCGGATTTTTTCCCGGAGGTTCATTTGCCTGGAGGGTGAAGAAAGAAGCGTTCATGGAGAATGTTGATTTTATCAATGATCTTAAATTCCGGGTAGGTATTGGAACTGTTGGAAATAACAGGATCGATGACTACGGATATTTGACTTCATTTAATTATAACACGTTTTATTACGGGATCAATAATGTATCCGTTCCCGGATTTACTTCTGCTGTTCTGGCAAACCCGCTATTAAAATGGGAATCAACCGTAAACAAGAATTATGGAGTTGATCTTACTTTTTTAAACCGCAGGATAGACCTGAGTGTTGATTATTATAATAATACTTCAAAAGACCTGTTACTGTTTGTCCCTATTGCACCTACTTACGGATATCCTAATCAGCTTCAAAATATTGGCAAAACCAATAATACCGGGATTGACGTACAGTTGAATGCACAGATACTTAACAAGCCTAAAAGGAATTTTACCTGGAATGCCAGTTTCAACATTGCATTCAATAAGAATAAGATATTGGCACTTGGAATTGGCCAGAATTATTTCTATCCTAATGCAAGTTGGGGCGTTTCCGGACAGCCAACTGATTATATAGAAAATATTGGCAGTCCAGTTGGTTCTATGTGGGGTCTGGTAAACGATGGTTTCTACAATGTTTCTGATTTTGATTATAATACCACTACCAGTGTTTATACATTGAAAGCCGGAGTTGTTAGTGATGCTCTTATAATCGGTACGGTGCAACCAGGCTCAATTAAATTTAAGGATCTTAATGGCGATGGTGTTATCGACCTGAATAAAGACAGGCAGATCATCGGAAATCCTACTCCTAAATTTACCGGTGGCTTAAATCAGCAGATTACCTATAAACATTGGGATGCCAGTGCATTCGTTAACTTTTCGTATGGTAACGATATTTATAATGCCAACAAAATTGAGTTGACGAATGGTTATTCCAACAATTCAAATATGCTTGATATCATGGCAGGACGATGGAAAGTTGTAACAGCTACCGGCCAAACTGCACAATGGGTAAATGGTAGTGGACAGGCTGTAGGTATTGCTCCTGACCAACTCGCAGCATTGAATGCGGGTGCAACGATATGGCAGCCGCTTAAAAGTGCAGGCGCATTTTATCCAAGTTCATGGGCTATTGAAGACGGGTCATTCCTTCGTATCAATAATGTAACGATCGGGTATAGTTTACCGGCCAATAAAATAGCAAAGCTTGGATTGAGTAAACTGCGTTTCTACGTTACCGGCAATAATCTGCATGTGTTCACTAAATATAGCGGATATGATCCCGAAGTTAGTGTTAGCAGCAGTCCATTAACGCCTGGCCTGGATTATTCAGCCTATCCAAAAACCCGGTCATTTATTTTTGGTTTAAATGCAGCATTCTAAAAAATAAAATTAAAACTAGCTATATGAATACAAAATATTTCAATAAACTAACGATCATAGCAGCAACATTTATGTTGTTCATTGTATGCGGTTGTAAAAAATATTTAGACCAGCAACCTATCACTGCATTTAGTCAAAGTGTTGTTTTTAGCAATGTAGCAAATGCCACCCAGGCAGTAGCAGGTGTTTACAGCAGACTTGTTGGTGATGCAGGCTTCGGCATTCGTTTAAGTTTATATTATACAGTTGACCAGGACGAAACACAGGGGCCAACAGGCGCAGGTGATAATGATCGCCGGGATATTGCACGATATGCTGCTACCTCGGGTAATGCCCAGTTAGTAAACCCTTTCAACCAATTATTCCAGGGGATCGAATTTGCAAATACCTGCATCGATAATATTCCAGCGATGAGTATGTACAATGGTGGTTCGGCACAGGAACAAAAACAATTAAGACGTCTATATGGTGAGGCTCTTACACTTCGTGCACAGTTTTATTCTGAAGCGATGATGATCTGGGGTGACCTGCCGTCACATTTTCAATCTGCAGCTTCACAGGCCCTGGTTATTCAATTTCCCGGAAGAACAGACAAGGATAGTATCTATGATGTGTTATTGGCTGATTTGAAAACTGCTGAAGACCTTGTTCCATGGCGCAATGAGCTTCCTTCAATAGGAGATAATATAGATGAAAGAATATCAAAAGCTGCAGTAAAAGGTTTACGGGCAAGGATCGCTTTATACAGGGGAGGTTACTCTTTAAGGAAGAGCGGAACGATCGTTCGCGGAACCAATTACCTGAACTATTACCAGATCGCAAGGGATGAATGTAATGATATCATGAATTCAGGACAACACAATTTAAATCCAAGTTACAGGGCTTTGTGGAAGGACCAGGTTTGCGGGCATGCTGTTGCTGATCCGGATGGAGAATTACTTTTCCAGGCAAGTGCTTATGGCTTAAGCGGTACAGAAGATACCAAACTGGGTTATTATAATGGTCCTACCGTAAATGGTTTGGGAAATAAAAGCATCAACGTGCTACCTAATTATTTTTACTTGTTTGATTCATTAGACCTACGGAGAGATGTTACCTGTACGCCTTATAATGTTGCAGCAAATGGCAGCACAAAAGTAGGGCAGGCGATTACTGCCATCTGCGATGGTAAATACAGGAGAGATTGGGTAACTAATCCTACGATCCTTCCAACCAACCAGGTACAATACCTTGGCTTGAAATGGCAGATACTCCGTTATGCTGATGTATTATTAATGTTTGCAGAAACTGAAAATGAAATCAATGGTCCAACTACTGCTGCATATAATGCTGTGAACATGGTACGCAGGAGAGGATACGGTAAACCGGTATCAATTGCTGATGGAGTTGCTGATCTGCCCGCAGGGCTTAGCAAAGCTGCTTTCTTTCAGGCAATAGTAAGGGAAAGGTCATTGGAATTAGGCGGCGAAGGTGTACGGAAGTTTGACCTGCTACGCTGGAATTTATTGGCTGCTGCGATCAGTGAATCAAAGGCCAATATGCTGAAGATGTCAACACTAACGCCAATGGTTAACCCTAGTTATATGGCAGGTTTCCCTTCCTATAGCATCAGTGCAACCTTACCCATCGCGATGTATTATTTTTCTTCTACTACATCAGATAATAATAATATCGGTGGACTTTGGTTCAATTCACTTTATAAAACAGCACCGACTACTACACCAGCAGGTACAACAAAAGTGGTTTGGTTAAGTACAGCCATTGCTACCGCAGGAACTACATCATCATTGGGCAGGTATGCTACAAATTTTGTTACCGGTAAATCAGAACTAATGCCGATACCGCAGCCCGCAGTAGACGCGAATATTAACATGACCCAGAACCCGGGTTATTAAAAAAATAGAAACTCCACCAAAAGGCTGCTGCGTTTGCAGCAGCTTTTTGTTTTTGCGCTAAAAATTTCTAAAAGTAATAAAGGCTGGTATATGTTTAGAAGCATGAAAATGAAATATTACATACCACTGCTGTTTCTTATTTCATTTGCATATCCTCCTCATAAAAAGACCAGGATTTATTTAATAGGAGATTCTACTATGTGTACTTATGAAGCCTCCAGGGAGCCACTAACGGGATGGGGTATGCCATTTGCCAATTTCTTCGATTCTACCGTTCAGATCGATAACAGGGCAAAAGGCGGCAGAAGCACAAGGACCTTCATAAGCGAGAACCGCTGGCAGCCAATTGCAGACAGTTTGCAGGAAGGTGATTATGTATTGATGCAATTCGGCCATAATGACGAGGCAAAAGAAGAAAAATATAAAGATCGTTATACCCCTGTACCGGAGTACAAAAAAAATCTTACAAAATTCGTAACGGAAACCAGGGCTAAAAATGCGATACCGGTGCTGATCACACCTGTGACAAGAATGAAGTTTGATAAGAACGGTAATGTCATGGAAACACATATTGAATATACTGCTGCCGTGTACGAGATCGCCGCGGCACAGCAAGTAGCTTTGATAGACCTGGATAAAAAAAGCCGGGAATTATTGCAGCAACTGGGCCCCGCATCGGCAAAATACCTTTATATGCAACTGGACTCCCTGGAACACCCGAATTATCCTGACGGGCAAAAGGACAATACACATTTTACTGAATTTGGCGCGAGGAAAATGGCAGAGATCGTACTGGCAGGAATAAGAGAACTGCATCTTGAATTAGCTGATCATATTGTAAAGCCGCAAATTAAAAAATAGATGAAAAGGCTGCTTATCCTTCTTTTTATTTTTTTTATTGCATTGACACAGGTCGATGCGCAGGAATTCATTCCAATTTGGCCAAAGGATAAGAAGCCGAACTTTAACGGCACCGTGGTCAATGATACTGTTTACAACGACAGAATCTGGCGGGTAGGCACACCCGGTATCTATGCTTTTAAAGTAAGTAAGGAAGAAAATAAGGGAACAGCTGTATTGATCTGCCCGGGTGGAAGTTTTGAACGCTTATCTTATTTATATAACGGATTCAATATCGCCAAATGGTATAACACACTTGGTATAAACGCTTTTGTGCTGATCTATCGTTTACCGCACCAGGCTGACCTGCAGCAGAGAGAGATCGCTCCTTTGCAGGATGCACAGCGTGCCATGAAGGTCATTCGCAGTAATGCAGCTAATTGGGGAATTCAAAAGAACAGGGTTGGTGTGATGGGAACCTCAGCCGGCGGGCATGTAGCCAGTTCCCTGGGCATACATGAAGATGATGTGAGCAGCATTGCCGATGCGTATGATTCGCTTTCTTTCCGTCCAGATTTCATGATATTACTTTCACCCGTTATCACGATGGGTAAATATGCACACCAGCCAAGCAAAAAGAATTTACTGGGTACAGATCCATCTGTAACAGCAGTTGAAAAAAGCTCCAACGAGTTGCACGTAACCCCATCAGTTCCCCCAACATTTATGGTACACGCCCTCAACGATAGCACGGTGAATGTTCAGAATAGTTTATTATTTTATACCGCTTTACTGGATAAGAAGGTAAATGCCAGCCTTCATATTTTTCCCCAGGGAGGCCATGGTATCAAGCTCGTGGACAACCCCGGCTCCACGGAGCTTTGGATGAACTTGCTGGCACTTTGGCTGAATGAAAAAGGATTTGTAGCACCCATCATAAAAAAATAACATGAAAGGAATATTCATTTTATTATTATCGCTTTCTGCTTTAACAGCCTGGTGCCAGAAGCAGCTCACAGTGGCCCAGGATGGAAGTGGTAATTATAAGACCGTACAGGAAGCGTTAAACGCAGTTCCATTCAACAATAAAAAGCCGGTCATCATCTTTATTAAGACAGGTATTTATAAAGAAAAACTTCGCCTCGATTCTTCCAAGAATTTTGTAACCCTTATCGGCGAAAATAAATTCAATACCATACTTACTTATGACGATCACACCGGTAAAATTGCACCCAATGGCGACAGTATCAATACCCGTACATCCTGGAGTTTTAAAATAAAAGCGGATGACTTCACTGCAAAAAATATCAGTTTTCAGAATGATGCGGGTTTTTCCGCAGGACAGGCTGTTGCGGTAGAATCAGACGGCGATAAAGCCATTTTCATCAATTGCCGCTTTGTGGGTTTCCAGGATGTATTGTTTACCAATAACGATAATAGCCGGCAGTATTATAAGAACTGTTACATAGAGGGAACAACGGATTTTATCTTCGGTTCTGCCACGGTGTGGTTTGAACAATGCCATATCCACAGTAAAAAGAATTCGCATGTCACGGCAGCATCAACACCCAGGGAACACGTATTTGGTTATATATTCAATGACTGTGTGCTCACTGGTGATACGGCGTTGAATAAGGTTTCATTGGGCAGGCCATGGCGTCCATACGCAAGCGTTACCTACCTGCATTGCTATCTCGACAAACACATCATGTCCCAGGGCTGGGCCAATTGGAACAATACAGATAACTATAAGACCACCAGGTATGGAGAGTACAAAAATTACGGACCGGGTGCTGTAACTACTTTAAGGGCAGAATGGACGAAGCAATTGACTGATGAAGCAGCAGGACAGTACAGCATGGTGAATGTTTTTGGTGACTGGAACCCGGATAAATAAGTGAAAGTGAAAAGTGAAAACCAATAATTTTTAACAGCTCTCCTGGTTTTGGGTTTTAACTTTTGAATTTTACTTAGTATTGTAAATTCTAAACTAAAATATACACTTATGGATCAGTCAAACATCACTATCAAAGACAGTTCAGCGAACCCTGCACCATTGGGTTTGTTTGGATTTGGAATGACCACCATTTTATTGAATCTGCACAATGCCGGTATTTATGAAATGAATTCCATGATCCTTGCTATGGGATTATTTTATGGCGGTATGGCACAGATCATCGCCGGTGTGCTGGAATCAAAAAAGAACAACACTTTCGGGATGACCGCATTTGTTTCTTATGGCTTTTTTTGGCTTACATTGGTTGGATTGATCGTAATGCCCAAACTGGGATGGATACCCGCAGCATCCAATGATGCAATGATCGCTTACCTGGTGATGTGGGGAATTTTTACTTTATTACTTTTTATCGGTACGCTGCGCATCAGCAGGGCCTTGCAATTTGTTTTTGCAACATTGACCATCCTTTTCTTTTTACTTGCTGCAGGTGATGCAACGGGCAATGCTTCTTTAAAACAATTTACGGGCTATGAAGGGATTCTTTGTGGTGCATCGGCAGTATATACAGGAATAGCAGGCTTATTGAACGAAGTGTATGGAAAAACAGTATTACCTGTGGGCCTGGTCGCTAAAAAATAAAAGGAAACATATTCCGGAAAATAAATTCGTTATAAAAGTTCAATGAAGTCTGTCAACCTTGTTTGCTTATTGTTCCTGTTCATTGGTTTTGCCAGTGGACAAAAAAACTATGTTTCCAAAGTATGGGTAGCAGACAATGGAGACGGTACGTATAAAAACCCGGTCTTGCATGCAGATTATTCCGACCCGGATGCCATCCGGGTCGGAGATGATTATTATCTCACTGCTTCCAGTTTTGATGCGGTTCCGGGCCTACCCATCCTGCATTCAAAGGACCTGGTGAACTGGACCATCATTGGCCATGCCTTATTGCGGCAGCCACCTCTTGATCATTTTTCTACAACACAGCACGGC
>JANYIM010000233.1 GCA_025362055.1 Bacteroidota bacterium | reverse complement strand
GTGGCCGCTCCATTGTCTAACGGAGTTTTTACCATGTCCCCTACATCACCACATTACGTACTGATGATACTGGATAAGGTAGACCCCGTGTATGTTAATGAAGCAAAAAATGCGCTTACCCGTTATACCAAGGAGAATTTTTATGGCCAGCCTATTGTGATCAATAAGGATGTGATGGATGCCGACCGCAACCTGCTTGTTATATCATCTTTTGCCGATGCGAATGCTGCACTCCAGTATTATGACAAGGTAAAAAAAGACGCAAAGAATGAGATGTCCTGGCTACCGCCGGCTAAATATTCATTCCTGATCATTACCGACCAAAATCTGCAACTGCTTAAGACCAATAAAAACATTGCGGATTACAAAAACTTGTTAAATACGCAATATCCAAGCAGGTTTTAACAACAAGTTCCTGTACTGCAAAAAACCATTCAGTAGTTTTGTATGTTCATTGCATTCAAAAAAAACATGACTGCTAACGCTTAACTTATATCTTATTGCATGAAACGTTCTGTAAAAATCTTATGGCGCATTTTTTTAGGAGGGGTTTTATTTTTCCTGCTGGTGCTATTGTGTGCCAACTTTGGTTTGTTTGGAAAGATGCCCTCTGTAGATGAACTACAAAACCCCGAAGCCGACCTCGCCAGTGAAATATATTCCAGCGATGGTGTTTTAATGGGAAAGTATTATGCAGAGAACAGGAGCGAGATAAAATACAGTGAGATATCACCCAATATTATCCATGCTTTGATTGCTACAGAAGACGAACGTTTTTATGATCACTCCGGTATTGATGCCCAGGCACTTGCCCGTGCAGTATTTACTTTCGGTACACAAGGTGGTGGCAGTACCCTTACGCAGCAATTGGCCAAGATGATATTAGGACAAGGGAAAGGCAATATTTTTAAGCGCGGTGTAGATAAATTAAAAGAATGGATCGTTGCCGTAAAATTAGAAAAGAACTTTACCAAGGAGGAGATCATCAACCTTTACCTGAACAGGGCTCCATGGGGCAATGTATATGGCATACGCAATGCTTCCCGTACCTATTTTCAAAAAGAACCCAAGGACCTGAAAGTAGAAGAAGCTGCGGTTTTGATAGGGATGCTGAAAGGTTTTGTATATAACCCCATCGGCCACCCGAAGGCTTCACTCGACAGGAGGAATACTGTTATCAATCAAATGGCGGTTTGCAAAGAACATTATTTAACAGAAGCTGAAGCTGAAGTATATAAAGCAAAACCCCTGATCACCAATTATAAAAAGATCGACGAGAATGTAGGTATTGCGCCTTATTTCCGCACCGTGTTGGCAGATAAGCTAAAAGAGTGGTGCAGTACACATAAAAATCCAAAGACAGGTGAGCCTTATAATTTATATCGTGATGGTTTGAAGATCTATACTACCATCAATTCCAAAATGCAACAGTATGCCGAGGAGGCTGTTGTAACGCATATGCCGGTCATTCAAAAGAAACTCGACTGGATCATGAAGAACAATGGTGCAAGGATCTGGAAAGGGCATGAATCGGTAATAGAATCGGCTTTTAAATATACCGAACGCTGGAAAAGCATGAAGGATGATGATGTTCCTGAAGAAGACATAAAAAAGACATTTTATGTGCCGGTGAAAATGAAAGTATTTGCCTGGAATGCCAAGAGAGAACTGGATACAGTAATGACACCATACGATTCTATCAAGTACCACAAACAAATATTACAAACTTCTTTTGCTGCCATGGATCCCAAAACAGGCGAAGTTAAATGCTGGGTAGGTGGCATAGATTTTAAATGGTTCAAGTTCGATCATGTTACTGCACAACGGCAGGTGGGCTCTACATTTAAACCTTTTATTTATACACTGGCCATTGAAGAAGCCGGTTATACGCCTGAAACGGTGATACCCGGTGGCTCACTTACCCTGGGCGGGAAAACCATTTCGGGGGGGGCTGGTACAGTGGCTTATTGCATTGCCCACTCAAAGAATATGGGAGCCTGGCGGCTGATTGGACAGATCGGTGTAAAAAGAACGATCGAATTTGCGCAAAGCTGTGGTATCAAAAGCAAACTGCCTCCTTATTATTCCATCGGGCTTGGCGCTGCAGAAATTCCCATGCTTGAAATGTTGCAGGGCTATACCATGTTCCCCAATAAAGGATTGAATACTGAGCCGATCATAATGACAAGGATCGAAGATAAAAGCGGGAACCTTTTGCAGGAGTACAGTTCTACCCCTAAACAAGTGATCAATGAAAATGATGCCTACACGATGGTAAAACTGATGCAAGGTGTTATACAATTTGGTACTGCAAGAGTATTGAATAACTATTCTATTCCTGTACAAAAAGCAGGAAAGACAGGTACAACAAATAACAATGCAGACGGATGGTTCATTGGTTATACACCCGAACTTTTGGCGGGGACCTGGGTAGGTTGTGATGATCCGTTCATAAGAATTTATGCCAACAATGCGGGTGGTGCCGAAATGTCGGCGCCCAAATGGGGAATCTTTATGAACAAGGTATATGCAGATAAAAAACTGGAGTACGGTAAGATCAAAGAATTTGAAAAACCTGCCGAGATGAGCAATGACCCTATCTATGCAGATCAGAATATGGCAAAATATTTCCAGGAGGGCGACAGTACCACCATCGATGAAGGCAATGGGGATGCCGTGGATTTTGTTAACCCGCCAATGCCGGAACAGGACCTATCTAAAACACCGCAGCATATTTCTATTGAAAGCGATATACCAAAGACAACAGACACAACAAATACTTCAACTACCAAAAAGCAACCCGAAAAGAAAGATATTAAATTACCAACCCCGGCTATTAAACCACCGGATGATAAGAACAAGAAACCGGTAAAGCCTGTTGTTGTTAAGCCCAAACCGGGGAATGATTATTAGATGTGTTCATTGTTAGTGGCAACAGTAAATATATCTTTGAAAATAAACCAGCGCTTTTTCAATTATTCCCTTCACCAAAGGGCTATGTGTTTCTTTGTATTTTATTAGTCCCCGATATTTTTCATAAATTCATACAACTTTCTTAGGGCATGAACCTGCACCTATTTAAGAGTTGGGCGCTATGTTTTTGAATGCGTCGCCCTAAATTTGGTTGACTATTGGTTTTTTAAATAAACAAA
Source organism: Bacteroidota bacterium (assembly GCA_025362055.1). Lineage (GTDB taxonomy): Bacteria > Bacteroidota > Bacteroidia > Chitinophagales > Chitinophagaceae > Ferruginibacter. The sequence goes on along the minus strand of JANYIM010000233.1, from coordinate 148 downwards.
ATGAGTTTATACATAAAAATTTTTTTAGTAACCTTATTTTCTACTTTTGCTTATACCCACGGACAGGCACAACAATTCAAGGTACTTTGTGATACAGCTAATTGTAAAACTCCCTTTAGGCCTTCTCTTAAATTAGCTGAAAATTTAT
>JANYIM010000173.1 GCA_025362055.1 Bacteroidota bacterium | reverse complement strand
AAAAAGGGTCATATTCCCATCTTCCATAATGAAAGGGTGCCCAACCCCAGTCAAAATCAGAGATCCATTCCCATCCGTAATTGGTATATCCCCAATGGCCGTCGGAATAATAAGGCCGGAAGCCTGCTTCATTATAGATCCATACCTGCCCAAATTTTGGATTGTTCATCCACCTTCCATGTGGACCAAGATCTCGTTGAAATGTAGAAAAGCTGATATCAACTTCCTGTGCCTTTACTTCGTTCACAGCAGAAAGGCCCATGAAGCCTGCCAGTAATATGATCAAAAATTTACAATTTTTCATGATGCATTATTTAGTATAAATGATTCAAATGAATGGTTTGTTCATACCAATACAAATTTCATGCTATGGACTTGTTTTAAATGCTAAAGTTTGTTAACACAATGAAAAATCAGCTGCAAGCGTTGAGCCACAAAGGGTAAGCATGCTTAATAAAATAACTTTGATAACAGGAATAGCGTACAAAAAAATAATTGCCCCTGGCTGCCCGGGGCTTGATCTTACTCAGGGAAGTTTAATCACATTTTTTACACAATAAATCCTTATGACCTGGGGCCTGCTGATATTGTAGTAATTTTAAATACAAATTACTAACTCATGTTCCCTGTTTTTTTTAAACGCTTTTTTTTGGCGGTTTGCTTTGTGCTGTCTGCTGGTTTCTTCCTTTCTGCTCAAACCAATTTCAAATTAAAATATGAGAATTCTGCCGTATACGCCGGTATCGATATTGGATCAAAAGGTGTAAAATTAAGCGTGTTGGAGATCGGCAGGAATGCACAAAAAAGCGGCGCTTTCAATGTATTGAAAGATACTTCTGTGAATACTGATTTTATTTCTTTTACACAATCCTCTTACCAGAATACGCTCAATGGGCTCACCAGATTATATGATGCCGCATTAAAGCAATATAAGATCCCTGCAGAAAATATTTTTACCGTAGTGAGCAGTGGTATAAAGATACAGGCTGATAAAGAGGATAAGGTAAGCTGGATAAATCAACTGATCAGTGCATTCAGGGCCAATATCAGTGAGCCGGATCGCAAGGTGCCGGTGATCGATGTGGTAGAAGAAGCCCGTTTATCGCACCTGGGTATTGTTCCGGATACCAGGCGGTATACCACTTTCCTGATCGATATCGGTAGCGGTAACACGAAAGGAGGTTATTTCCCCAATGGCAATACCAAAGAACTAAAGCTTTTTCAATTGAGTTGGGGTACTAAAAGCACCACCAATGCAGCAGAGAAACGTTGCGATGAAGATAAAAGCCTTGCCAATTATAACCGGCAACTGGGACGGGTGCTGTTAGGTGCAGAAAATTCCGAGATCGTTTATGCCGTCAATGAAAGCGGCGCCTATCCCATGAGTGATAATATCGCTTTCAGCGGAGGCATTGCCTGGTCATTGGCAAACTTAGTGTACCCGGAACTGATAGATAACTCGGTGGTGCCTGTTAGTTATGAGGACCTCGTTAAATTCAATGAGAAATTATTCAGTAATTATGCGGCAGTATCTGATTCTGCCATTCTGAAGACCATCACGGATCCTTCACTTGATAAGGCAGCCATCGCCAAAGAAATAAAAAGAGTGAACCAGGTATTCGACCAGCGGGCACTGATGGCCGGCACCGGCTTATTGCTGAAGATCATGCGGCAGTTTGATGGTGTTTGGGAAAAGAAACAATTCTTCCTGGTCAAGAACGGGCAGGTGGGATGGATATCGGCTTACGTGGATAAGAATATCAATAAATAACCGGTAATTATTTTTTAATTATCCAGTAAAAATGAAAAACGCCAGATCAATATTATTACTCATAGTCTCATCCTTATTATTCCTGGTATCTTTTGTGTTACTATGGACCTGGGGTTACCGGGTTTACATTAAAACTCCGGGCGACAATACAAAAACAGGCATCATACGCAAAGACCCTGCAACTGCACCGGTTACTACGCGTGATTCTTTGCAATCCATTTATACTGCTACGATCAATAAATTAGATACACGCCTTGATTCCACCTGGAACAATGCAGATTCGCTGAAAGGGCAGCTGGATATGAAACTGGGCGAGTTCTACCGCTTACGCACCGAGATAGCTGCGTTGTTAAAAGATCATGGTACCGATGCCAACCTCGACGTTGCAAAACAGAAGATCGACGAATTACAACAAAAGGTGAAGGATCTTTTGAATAAGAATTCGGATATGGAGAATGAGAATAAAAAACTAGCTGCGATATTGGAACAATTGGCCGCTAATAAAAAAGATCCGGCGACATCAACAGTTCAAAGAGTTAGTTATGATAACAGCGTGCCTGCCGAAAAAAGTAACGGGGAAGGAGGTGCACTCACCGTATCTGAATTGCATCTTGCCGCAGTGATGTTAGAGAACGAAAAAGAACAGGAGACAACACAGGCCCAACAAACTCAAAAATTAATAGGTTCCTTCACGGTTAAAAATAATGGTAACCAGTCAAACCCTGCCGAAGTAATGGTAGTGGTATTACAACCGGATGGACAGGTGTTAAAGAACTCGGCATGGGAGTCGGGCTCGTTCAATACCAATGAGGGGAAAAAGATATACTCTTATAAAATGCGCCTTGATTATAGTAAAGGCGAGCCAAAGCGTTTACTCTTTTCATTGAGTACCGATAAATACCAAAAGGGGAATTATACCATGCAGGTTTATTATAACGGTACGCTGATAGGGAAGTTATTGAAAACCTTATCGTAAGTAAATGTATAAATTGTTACATTTTTCCATTCATTAACAGCATAAGGTTCCAACTACAAATAGATCCCCACGATCAGATACACTGCACAAAGTATGAACAGCATGAGCAGCAGCGGGTAGATGAATCGCCACCATGCTTTTATACTAACGTTTACGAGTGCCAGCGAGGGAAGCATCAGCCCGGTTGGGGTCATGAACCCCATGATGCCCATACCGAATAAATAAGTATTCACGATCTCGCGGCCGGGTACATTCACCATGATGGCGAGCGCTCCCATGATGGGCATGGTCAATACAGCCATTCCTGAAGATGAAGAAATAAATAAAGTGAACATGATGAACAATGCCAGCAACATTACAATAAAAAGGGCAGGAGGCATGCCACCCACCAGTTTTGCGGAATAGTACAGGATGGAATCACTGATATGCCCGTCATTCAGCATGATGGTGACACCTCTCGCCACACCCACGATAAAAGCTACGCTCAGCAAGCCTTCGGCTCCCTTGATGAACTGCGTTACAAAAACCTTTTCTTTTATCCGCAATATGATCCCCAGCAAAATGGCGGCGCCGAGGAAGAGTGAGGACATCTCCAGCAGCCACCAATCCAGTAATACCACCCCGGCGATCATTACCAGGAAAGTGCTTAAAAAAAGCAATAGCAGTAATTTATTCCTGGTTCCCAGTTCAGGTACCACATTTTTGTCAACAACAATAGCATCATAAGGCGAGCGTACTGCCGGCCCGTCAACACGGTAAACGATAGACGCGGTAGGATCTTTTTTTACCTTATTGGCATAGCGAACCAGGTACCAGATCGTGAGTGCCGTGGAAAGCACGAACATCAGCACCCTTCCATACAATCCATCCGACCAGTTCACTCCTGCTGCATTGGAAGCGATGATGGTGGCAAAGGGATTTGTAAAAGACGATAAGGAACCGAGTTGCGTTCCGGCAAAGATAACGGCTACGGGTACCAGCAGATCATACCCTGCCGCCAGGAAAAGTGGTACCATTATAGGGTAAAAAACAAGGGCTTCTTCTGCCATGCCATAAGAAGCGCCGGCAAAGGAAAAAAGGAAGGTGAGAATGATAATGAGCCAGGCCTCTTTTCCTTTCATGGTATAACTGAGGCTGGTAAGCCCTTTCACCATCGCCCCCGATTCATGGAAGATATTCATGAACCCCCCGATGATGAGGATGAATAAAATGATATCGATCGTTTCCATGATCCCTTTCAATGGCGCCTGTAAGATCTCCAAGAATCCCTGCCCGTTCTTTTTTGTAGGATGATACGTGCCCGGTACAGAAACAGGTTTACGTATGGCGCCTGACTTGAATTTTTCGAGCGAAATTTTTATATGGAGGCTGTCGATCGTTTGTTGTGTTACTGCAAGGGTGGTGTCGCCCTTACTGGTGCTGAGCTTAAAACCGCTGCCTTCCTGGTACGACAGCTTGTTGTATTCTCCCGCCGGTATCACCCAGGTAGCCAATGCAGCTGCAACGATCACGATCATTAAAATGGTAATGGGCGAAGGCAATTTTCTTTTTAATGCCATTAGTAGTACTTTGTCTTTAAAGATAAAATTTTATCGCTGACCAATATTTTTATTTTCGGAACCCGATCTGCATTTTTTGGGATACCTGCGGGAAACTTCACTCCAAAAATTGTACTTTCCATATATGAAAGCTGCTTCACTCAAAGACATCCAAACAGAACTTGAGCATTTACCTCAAAGCGAGGTGATGGCACTCTGCCTTCGTTTGGCCAGGTTCAAAAAAGAGAATAAAGAATTGCTGACCTATCTTTTATTTGAGGCTTTTGATGAAACAGCTTATGTTTCCCTTATAAAAAAAGAGATGGATGAACAGTTTACAGGGATCAACACAACGAACACTTATTTTGTAAAGAAAAGCCTGCGGAAGATATTGCGCATGGTCAGTAAGTTCAGCAGGTACACAGGTTCAGCAGCGGTGGAAGTTCAGCTACTCCTGTATTTTTGTTCCTTGTTAAAAGACAGTGGTATTCCACTAAAAACCGCTACAGTACTGGACAATATCTATCAAAATCAAATAAAGAAGATACAAAAAGTAGTTGCAACGATGCACGCAGACCTTCAATTTGATCATCTGAAAGAACTGGAACAAATAACCCTGTCGGCGGTTGAAAACAACCCTGTCGGCGGTTGAAAATAACCCTGTCGGCGGTTGAAAACCCCGACAGCGGTTAATAGGAACGGTTAGATTGATCTGGTTAATTATATGACCGCCGTAGGGTTTACAACCGTTGCGGGTATCAGAAATATTGAAACTGTATTTTTTTTCGTACTTTCAAAAATAAAAAATATGCCAAGGTCTAAACAAAGGAAACATCATCACGAGCAACAAAGATCTTCAACGCTTGATAAGACAGGCAAAGCAAGAAGCGCTGTTACGGCTGCAATCGTTTTTTGTTGTCTTGTTGGTTTGGGTATTGCTTTTTTTGCAGCTGGTAGCTCGATACTATGGTTAGCAGTTGGACTTATCTGTGGCGGGGTTGCCGGTTACTTTTTTGGTAAGCAGCTCGACAGGTCATTTTCAAAAAAATAACCATTAAATAAGCGGATTTACCGGTCAGTCAAGCCTTTGACGGGGCCGGTTATCAAGATATGTGTATAATCATCAGCGCGGAATCTTGCAAAATGTAAAACAAATTCTTACATTGTTTACAATTGTTTTAAACTCACCTAAAACCTAAATCATGGACATTAAAAAATTGCTTGTTGGAGGGATCGTAGGCGGTATCCTTTATTTCGGCCTCGGTTACCTGATCTATGGAAAATTGCTTGCCAGTTTTTTTGCAAGTCACCCCGGTACTGTATTAATTGATCGGGCTATGGCAGATATCCAGTTCTTGTACCTGGGCATCGGGAATGTACTGGGAGGATTATTGCTTGCTTTCATTTTCCTGAAGGCGAATGTAAAAACCGCTGCCGGAGGTTTTGTTACTGCAGGTGTCATTGGAGCACTTAGTGCAGCAAGTATGAATTGTATCATGTATGCCACAACGAATGCCTTAAGTAAAACAGGTATGGCTGCTGATGTTGTTGCTGCTACGGTTATGACAGCTATTGTAGGTGCAATTGTTGCATTGGTAATGAACATGGGCAATAAAGCTGCCTGATCCATCAAAATACCCTATAAATAATTTCATTATATTTTTTACGTTACCTGCGTAAAGCAGGTAACGTTTTACGTTATCAGGCCTTATTGCTTAAAATTACCCTTGAATTCTTTTTTGAATTTTGTGAAATCAGGTATCGAAACATTTTCAACATAGGGATTTTCCGGGTGGTTATAAATATATTCCTGGTGATATGCTTCTGCAGGCCAGAATTTTG
>JANYIM010000134.1 GCA_025362055.1 Bacteroidota bacterium | reverse complement strand
TTCAAGTCCTCGCCGTGCGTGTCATTCCGAGTTTGCGAGGAATCTTTACTACGGCTGTGGGCTTTCCGCTGCAATCCCTAACGCGAATACAGTAAATTTTTAGTACGGCTTGAAAATTCTCATCATACGTTTTTCTTCCATCGGTGATATTGTTTTAACAACACCGGTGATCCGTTGCTTGCGTAGAAAATTTCCGGATGCCGAAATTCATTTTCTGACCAAGCAGGCTTTTAAGGGTATTGTTGAACACAATCCTTATCTCGATAAAATACACACGCTGGGTGATAGTTTTGAACTGATGCTACATGAATTGAAAACGGAAGACTACGATCATATCATTGACCTGCACCATAACCTGCGCACACTCCGCATCAAGCGTTTTCTAAAAAATGTGAAGGCGTCTTCTTTCAACAAATTGAATGTTGAAAAATTCGTTTACACCAACCTGAAAATAAATACACTACCCAAAAAACATATTGTAGACAGGTACCTGGAAACTGCGTCTTCACTTGGTGTAGAGGATGATGGCCAGGGCCTGGATTATTTTATCCCTACGGCGGATGTCGTTAACAATAAGGATATTCCTGTTTCACATTTACATGGTTATATAGCTATTGCAATCGGTGCTGCGCTGGCAACAAAAAAAATGCCCCTGCATAAATTAAAAGAATTGTGTGCAGCCATTGATCATCCCATTATTTTATTGGGCGGGAAAGAAGACCAGGTAGCAGCTGCTGCAATAGCAAGTGTTGATGATATTAAAATTTATAATGCCTGTGGTAAATTCAGCCTGAATGAATCCGCGGATCTTGTTCGCAGGTCAAAAATACTGATAACCCACGATACAGGGCTGATGCACATTGCAGCAGCTTTGCAAAAACGGGTCATTTCGGTTTGGGGAAACACCGTGCCGGCTTTTGGCATGTATCCTTATTATGGAAAAAATTCCAAACAACATTTTGATATTGTGGAGATCAGCAAACTCTGGTGCAGGCCATGCAGTAAGATCGGGTATGATAAATGCCCAAAAGGGCATTTTAAATGCATGGAGCTAATCGCTGTTAATGAAATTGTAAAACTGGTTAACAAACGACTTCTGGAATAATATCTGTTGTTGTTTTGAGTTATGAAACCGGCAACAATTATATGAAGCACTTCCTTATCTTCCTTTTCTTTTTATTGAATTACTCCGTTTACGCACAGGTAAGCACAAGCGTAGAATGGAGGCCCAATATTTCTATAAGCCATGGAGATAGCATATTTTATAGTACCGGCAGAAAATTGGGATGGAATGATTTTAAAGGTACGCCAGATAACAAAAGTATAGCGGCCGCTGTTACCAGCTCAGGTTTTGGGTACAGTTGCATGATGAAAGCAAAGAACAGGGCAATGGGTATTAATATTTTGGTATATTGTTTTTATGATAAAGTTCAGTCGTGGGTAAAACCCGGCATGGCATCAGATTATGCATTGCTTCACGAACAGCATCATTTTGATATTACCTATATAGCTACCTGTTTGTTCATAAAGAGGCTGAAGACAACCTCTTTTACAATGGAAAATTATGCCGACCAGCTGAATAAGATATATGATGAGTGCTATGACGAAATGGAGAAAATGCAGAATGATTACGATGGCCAGACAAAGAACGGGCAACTAAAAAATATCCAAAGAGAATGGAACAATAAGATCGATGGGCAGCTGGCTTCCATTACTATAGATTAACGATCAGCACAGGTATCTTCAATTCATGTCTTACCGTATTCACCGTTTCACCATAAATAAAATCTTTGAGGCCACTATGGCCATGCGCACCCATTACGATCATATCGGCATTAATAGCTTTTGCTATCCGCACTATTTCCTTAGCCCTGTTCTTATAGCCAAGGTACCCTTCGGCAGTAAAACCACGGTTCTGTAGTTCCAATACATAGGCATCCATCCTTTCTTTATCTTTTCTTGTTTCATAATCATCACTCTGGTTCCCTAATAAAATGGCCGAAGCACTTTCAACAATATGTATCAACAGGTAATGCGTATTTTCTTTTCCTTGTCCGATCGCATAGGCCAGTAATTTTACATCATTTTCACTGAAGTCAAGGGCCACGGCGATCTTTGAAAAAACGGGTATGGTAAACTCTTTTAGCGGAGCAACAGTTGGGTGCATTTGTATGGAAACCTGTTTTTTTGTCTTGCTAAGAAAAGGGTGTACGATGATATAGCATAACAAAGCAAGAAAAAATGCTCCCGTTGTTCCTGCAAGCAACTTTGGCCAAAGTACATTACCTTCAAAAACAGCAGCTGTCTCATTCATCAGCATGTTGACGTTCAAAATAATAAGAACCGCAGCAATTAACCATGCTGCGATCTTTACTATTCTTTTTATCGCAAAAATTCCCATTGTTTCTTTATCGCTTACAAAATGTATCAGTGGTATTATGGCAAAACCAAGTTGAAGGCTTAGTATCACCTGGCTAAATATCAGCAATGCATCTACATTTTGTTCTCCATAGATAATGATCACGATCAGTGCTGGGATAATGGCCAGGAGCCTTGTTATCAGGCGTCGCAAAATGGGATTGATGCGCAGGCTTAAATAACCTTCCATGATTATTTGTCCTGCCAGGGTACCCGTGATCGTACTACTTTGCCCCGCTGCAATTAATGCAACAGCAAAAAGTATGGGAGCTATTTTTCCTAAGAAAGAAGGTAATAAGCGATGTGCTTCTTTGATCTCTGCTACCTGGGAATTGCCCGATGAAAAAAATACGGACGCGGCGACAATTAATATGGCCGCATTGACAAAGAATGCAAGGTTCAAGGCGATCGTGGTGTCTATACGGTTAAAACGGATCGCTTGTTTTATGCCATCATCTGTGCGGTCAATTTTTCTTGTTTGTACCAGGGCGGAATGTAAATAGAGATTATGCGGCATCACCGTAGCGCCAATGATCCCGATCGCAATGTATAAGGCTTCATGATTGAGCCTTGCAGGAATAAACCCTTTGGCAACAGCTGCCAGGTCTGGTTTGGCTAATATGATCTCGATCAAAAAAGATATACCGATAATGCCAACTAAGGTGATAATAAAAGCTTCCATTTTACGCATTCCCAGTCTTTGCAGGTACAACAACAGGAATGTATCCAACACAGTTATGGAAACACCCCATACCAGCGGTAATCCGGTGAGTAATTGTATACCAATGGCCATGCCCAGTACTTCGGCAAGGTCGCAGGCTGCAATGGCAATCTCGGCAAGCAGGTATAAAATAAAATTTACTGATCTCGGGTATGCTTCCCTGTTAGCCTGGGCAAGGTCCCTGCCTCTGACAATTCCTAAGCGGGCAGATAGCCCCTGTAGCAACAATGCCATCAGGTTGCTCATCAATAATACCCAAATAAGCGTATAGCCAAATTTACTTCCGCCCGCAAGATCAGTAGCCCAGTTACCGGGGTCCATATAACCTACGCTTACCAGGTAGGCGGGGCCAAGAAAAGAGAACGCCCTTCTCCACCCGGTTTTTTTTCCGGTGGTATCTATTGTTTCGTGTACCTCACTTAAAGAAGCATCCCTGTTCTTTCTATTGATCATAATGCACAAAAACATTTTTTGCTACCTGCTCACTAAGGATGCAGGAAGGTTGCCTTAAAATTTTAATTTCCAATGAGCCGTCAAATTCAAAATGCCTTGTCACGATAATTGTTGTGCCAATGCCGATATGATAATGCTTAAGCATCTCCAGCATCTGCGGTGTTTGATTGGCTACCGAGCTTACAGTAACAGAGTGCTTTAATGGAACAACAGAAAGGCAGAGTTGTTTTATCACGGGGATCTTGCCATTACGATCGGGTATAGGGTCACCGTGTGGATCAAAAGACGGGCTTCCTAAGAAATGTTCCAGGCGTTTTATTAGTTCATCACTGCTGATATGTTCCAATTCCTCAGCAATGGGATGTACTTTATCCCAATCAAATCCCAGTTTCTCTACCAAAAAATATTCCCAGAGCCGGTGTTTGCGTACTACGCCCAAAGCAACCTTTTTCCCGGTTTCATTGAGTTTAAATCCACGGTAACGTTCGTACTGGAGTAGTTTTTTGTTCTTTAGCTTTTTGAGCATGTCTGTCACTGATGCAGCACTGGTCTGCATTTCGGCGGCTAAAGAATTGGTATTTACCGTGTCACTGTCTTTTTGCAGGTGGTAGATACTTTTGATATAATTTTCTTCACTGGTAGTATAATTCAGCATACTGAAAAATAAATTTAGACAAATCTAAAAAAAATAACCCATAATTTATTAATGAATACAAAATAATTTTGACCAACCTTATATATGCAGGAACTTCTTTAAATGTAAATGATAGGGCGTGTATAAAAATGATATAACCGGTAAGTTAGCATGGGAAGCTGCAAACGGGTTACCTTTTTACCTTTTTCGTATTAACAGGTAATGATATGCAGCATTCCTGCGTTTCCGGAATCCCTGCATATTTTTCCATTGCCTGCCTATGACCTGTTTAGCATTAACAGGAAGGTTACCTTCAATATAATATGATGAAAAGAAAAACATTAGTATCCGTTATAATAAAAATATTAGAGAATATTAAATTCCCATTACAATAATTAAGTCAGCACCACGTATCAAGTATAAAATGTGATGAACTTTTTTTGCGTGCCTCCCGATTATAAGTTTTTACATTTATCTTGCGTTCTTAATAAAGACCTGATCAGCTTATGAGTTTTTCTTCTTTCAATGTTCCTTATCCTGTTGATGAACAATTTGGCAAACGCATTGCTTATTTCAGTATGGAATTTGCAGTACACCAACCCTTAAAAATTTACAGCGGCGGTTTGGGTTTCTTAAGCGGCTCTCACATGCGCAGTGCATACGAACTTCGCCAGAACTTAGTAGGTATCGGTATTTTATGGAAGTATGGTTATTACGACCAGGCCCGAAACCAGGATCAGACCCTGCAGGTACAATGGAATGAAAAGATCTACAATTTCCTGGAAGATACCGGCATTAAATTTCAAATTGAAATTCATGAACATCCTGTTTGGGTAAAAGCATATTACCTCAATCCAGAAACATTTAAAAGTGCACCACTTTTCCTGTTGAGTACAGACCTGCCGGAGAATGATTACGTTTCACAAACCATTACGCATCGTTTGTATGATGCCAATGTTGCGACCAAGGTGGCACAATTTATCTTATTGGGTGTTGGTGGTGCTAAACTGATGGATGAGATCGGTTTTAATCCTGAATTATATCATTTGAACGAAGCGCATGCCGTAAGCGCTGCTTTTTATTTATTTAGGAAATACGGAAGTGTGGATGAAGTAAAAAGGCG